>JBFWPD010000095.1:0-10821 GCA_050250175.1 Vicinamibacterales bacterium | reverse complement strand
TCCTCGCGATACGCAGACAGAAGGTTTACTTTGGCGCCGAGGTACAAGTCGCCGAGGACGTTGCCCGTCCACGTGCCGCTCACGTTCGGATACCGATCGATGAAGCCGCCAACCTCGGGATCGCCATTGAAAAGCGGCCGGAGGTCGCGATCGATCCGCGTCACGAAGAGGAACGAGCCGAAGATCTCGGCGCGATTGCCGAGGCCTACGCCGAAGGTCCCGGCGATATCGCCAACGTTCGAGAAACCCTGAACGAAGTTCGTGCCCCGGCGATACGTACTCGCGGACCACTTGCCGCTCGCCAGCACCTCAGCGGTCGGCACGAACCACAAGCCGGTGTCGCCGTGAAATGTCGTCGTCGCGGGGGAAGTCGTGGGGGCGTCGCTCGGTGCGTCCTGCTGTGCCGGAGGCGTCTGAGCCGCCACTGGACCGGTCCACACGAGCGAGACACACAAAAGCGCAGCAAACCGTAAGGAAGTCGTCGACATCAGGCTGTATCTCCACGCTGCATGGCAGCCGTGATTATAACACGGCAGTTGCTGCGTACCTGAAGCTAATCAAGGAGTTAGCGGCACTCGCCTTCCAAGATCACTTCATCGAACACCGACAGTGCAAGAAGCCAGCCACGGTCGAGCCGCAGGAATGTCCGCTCCTGCATGAGCTTTCCTACTCTGTCGTTTTCGTGATTCTTCGCGGTGCTTTCGGACCTACCAGCCATGCGATCACGATGCTGACCGCGTAGAGGAGGAGCATCGGCGCCGTGAAGATCATCAGGTTCACGGGATCGCCGGTGGGCGTGATGATGGCCGCAATCACGAAGAAAATCAGCACGGCATACTTCACCTTCACGATGAGGAAGCGCGCGCTGACCATCTGCATCTTGGCCAGGAAGAACATGATCGTGGGCATCTGGAAGACGATGCCCAGGCCGAGCAGCATCTTCGAATAGAGCCCGAACACGTCGCTCAACCTCGGCAGGAACGAAAGGTCGGGCGTGTTGAAGCTCCCGAAGAAGATCATCACGAACGGGAACGCGATGTAGTGGTTGAAGGCGGCTCCGGCCAGGAAGCCGATCGTCGAGAGCAGCACGAACGGAATCGCGAAGCGCTTCTCGTTGGCGTACAGCCCCGGGGCGATGAACAGCCACACCTGATACATGATGAACGGCGCTGCGACGGCGGCGCCGCTGATCAGGGATATGTAGACGTAGAGGGAAAACGCTTCGCCCGGCTGCGTGTAGATCAAGCGGCTGCCGGGAGGCAGCACGTCGATGGCCGGCTGCGTCAGGAACTGATAGATCGAGTCGATGAAGGCGAAGCTGACGAACACGCCGACCAGCACGCCGATGACTGCATAAACGATCCGCTTGCGCAGTTCATCGAGGTGGTCCAGAAACGACATTCGCCCTGCGGCGTCGTCGTCATCGTTGTCGGGCGGGTCCGGCGGGACACGAAGGGCGCCGGATTGGCCGCCCGGAAATGGGACCAGGGCCATAGAGAGGGCGCGCTAGGCGCTCTGATCTGCGGAACGAGCGGGCACCGGATCGCCCGAAGCGGGGGCGGTCACGGTCGGCGTCGCGGGCTTCGCCGCCTGCGCGCGCTCACGTTGATCCTCGAGACGAATCTCGTCCTCGAGCGTGCTTCGAAGCTCGTTCGACGCGCGCTTGAACTCGGTCAGGCTCCGGCCGAGGGATTTCCCCAGTTCGGGGAGCTTACGCGGCCCGAAAATGATCAGAGCGACCAGAAAAATGATGATCAGCTCGGGCATCCCGATAGAACCGAACATGACTCGTCCCTGCCTTCCGAGTGCCTGGCGGCTACTCGGAGCCATTATAGGAACGGCACTCGAGCGCGGTCAAGAAATTACACGCCCGATCTGCCCAGAAGTCGTTGCTCGGACATGGGTTATCTGTTAGCATCCGGAGCATGCGACGCTTGCGCTCCTTCTCCAGCCTCGTCGTTGTCCTGGCCGTGTCCGCTCTCGTGGGCGGCTTCTTCGGGCCGAGCGTCCTCGCCACCGACGATCAGGTCGAACGGCACTACGAGACCTTCTCCGCGGCCCTGGCCGCCATTCAGTCGAGTTATGCCGACGAGGTAGAGTCCGACCGCCTCGTCTACGGCGCCGTGCGTGGCATGCTCGCCACGCTCGACCCGCACTCGAGCTTTTTCGATCCCCGCGAGTACGCGCAGATGCGCGAGCGTCAGGAAGGCCGCTACTACGGCCTCGGTATCACCATCGCCGCGATAGACGGGGACATCACGGCGCAGAGCGTCTTCGAGGGATCGCCTGCTTACAGAGTGGGCATCCGGCGCGGCGACGTGATCGCGACGATCGAGGGAGAAAGCGCAAAGGGCTGGACCAGCCTCGAGGCACAGAACAAGCTTCGCGGACCCAAGGGCACTCTGGTCAACATCGAGATCCGCCGTCCTGGCTATGCGGACCCGATTCCCCTGCAGGTCACGCGCGACGAGGTGCAGATCCTCACGGTCCGTTCGTTCTTCATGATCGACGACCAGACCGGCTACGTGCAGATCAAGGACTTCGGTGAAAACACGGATCGAGAGCTGAGCCGCGCCCTGCGCGATCTGACGGAGAACGGCATGAAGCAGCTCGTGCTCGACCTCCGCGGCAACCCGGGCGGACCACTCGATCAGGCCATTCGCGTCTCGAACCAGTTCCTCCCGCGCGGGAGCATGATTGTCTACACGCGCGGCCGGACGCCAGGCTCGGGCGACGAGTATCGCGGCACGCAGGACGGTGCGTTCACCGACATCCCGGTCGTCGTGCTGACCAGCCGCGGCAGTGCCAGCGCTTCGGAGATTGTCGCCGGCGCCCTGCAGGATCACGATCGCGCCTACATTGTCGGCGAGACGACGTTCGGCAAGGCGCTCGTGCAGTCGGTCTACAAGATCAGCGGTGACGCGGGTCTCGCGTTGACGACCGCGCACTACTACACGCCGAGCGGCCGCCTCATTCAGCGTCCCTGGGATGCGTCGTTCGACGAGTACTTGAGCTATTCGACGCAGGAGCAGACGGCGAAGCGGGAGCACGATCCCAGCCAGATGAAGCGGACCGATGGCGGCCGTCCCGTCTACAGCGGCGGCGGCATCGAGCCTGACACATTCGTCGCCGGACCGCTCGAGGGCTTCGATCCGACGCCATTCGGCCGCACTCTCTATCTGAGGCAGACGTTCGAAAATTTCGCGCAGCACTTCATGGCCGCGGGAGACACGCGAATCACGCAGCAGCCGACGGGCCGCCAGACGGTCACGCCCGACTTCGTCGTCGACGACGCGATGGTGGCTGCGTATCGCGACTCGCTCGAGGCGGATCGCATCCGCATCGACGAGCAGGCATTTGCCGAGGATCTCGATTTCATCAAGGCGATGCTGCACTACCGCATCGCCGAAGCCGTCTTCAGCTTCAGCGAAGCGCAGCGCCACCTCGTGTCTGTGGATCCGCAGACGAAGGTCGCCCTGGGCATGTTTCCTGAGGCCGCCCGCCTGAGCGGTCTCAATACGAGCGGCAGCCGAGCGAACTAGCAGGGCTTCGGTCGTACGACCACAATAGGTTGGGGAGCAAGTTTCGGCTTGCCCCTATACCTTGGCCTTGCTACACTGACGACCGTTTTCCGGCCCTGGGGCCGCCTTCTACGGTGGAAGGCGAGTGGGCTGGTTCAACGGTCCCTTGTCCTGTCTCCCAGCCAGAAGCGAGAGTCCGGGTGTCTGCCTGTGGCAGATACCTCCCTGTACCCGTGCGGAACCGCCGGTTCCCGGTCTGGTGCCTCCATGCGTCTCGAACGTCTAGAAATCAACGGCTTCAAGTCCTTCTCTGACCGCTCCGAGCTCGCCTTCGACAAAGGCGTCACAGCCATCGTCGGACCCAATGGATGCGGGAAGAGCAACGTCGCCGACGCCATCACCTGGGTGATGGGGGAGCAGAGCGCAAAGAGCCTGCGCGGCGACCGCATGGAGGACGTCATCTTCAGCGGCAGCGACGCGCGCAAGCCGACGTCGGCGGCCGAAGTCCGGCTGCGGTTCAGCGGTGTGCTGACGGCTGCTGCGAACGGGCAGGAGACCGGTCGGGCCAATGGGCATGCGAATGGCCATTCCAATGGTCACGAGACGAACGGGCATGCCACGAACGGACACGGCACCAATGGCCTCGCCGCGAATGGCCATGAGGCCACTGGCCGCGCCGTCCTGCCTGAGTTCCCGATCGTGCCGGATGCCGCGGACCTCATTTCTGCCGGAGCCGAGGCGATCATCCAGTCGGTCGCGCGCGAGGTCGAGGTCACGCGCAGACTGTATCGCTCGGGAGAGAGTGAGTACCTGATCGACGGTCAGGTCTGCCGCCTCCGCGACGTTCACGATCTCCTCATGGACACGGGCCTCGGCGCAAAGGCCTACGCGATCATCGAGCAGGGCAAGATCGGCCTGATTCTCAGTTCCCGCCCGACCGATCGGCGGCAACTGATCGAGGAGGCGGCGGGAATCACGAAGTACAAGGCTCGCCGACGGTCCGCCGAATTGAAGCTCGAGGCGGCACAGCAGAATCTGACCCGCATCGACGACATCGTCTTCGAGGTCGAGAAGCAGCGGGGCGTGTTGAAGCGGCAGGCAGCAAGAGCCCGGCGCTACCAGAAGCTTCGCGACGAACAGCGCCGATGGGAGAAAGTCCTCTTTGCGCGCAAGTACCGGCAGCTGGCCGAGACGATAGAGTCGGCGCGCACGCGCCTGGCCGAGGCGCGCGAGCGCGAGTCGGCTGCGGCGGCCGCTCTCTCGACGCTGGACGGCGATCTCGCGCGGCTCCGGCTCGAGCTGGTCGAGGCCGAAGCCGCCGCGCTCGCTGCGCGCGAATCTGCGCATGCCTGCGAGATGTCCATTGCTGCGCGGCAGCAGCAGGTCGCGCTCGACAAGGCCCAGGTGGAGACGCTCGCCGCGCGCTCGACGAGCGTGCGCATCGAGCGCGAGCAGCTGGAGACTCGCCGCGAGCCCGCGCAGACCGCCCTGGCTGCCCGTCGGTCCGCCGCCGCCATGGCCGAGGCGGAACGCGACACCGCCGCTGCCGAACTGGCGTCGGCGTCGGGAGCCTACGAGACCGCGTATCGCGAGATCGAAGGGCTCGAGGCGGACGTCGAAGCCGCCAGGAGCGAGGTGTTCTCTGCGCTGAACTCCGCAACGGCGCTGCGCCATTCGATGGAGCACGCAGCGTCAGCCCGCGACCGCGTCGCCGAGACGCTCTCGAAGCTGAGCGTCGAGGACGACGACGTGCGGATCCAGTCGGAGCGGATTGCCACAGAGCGACAGGCCGCTGCCGAATCGCTCCGTCGCGCACAGGACGCGATCGAAGCGACGCGGATTGCGCGCGCGGCGCGGGAGTCTGAACACGCGAGCGCCCGCATCGAGCACGAGTGGCGCGCGCGGACGGTACGTTCTGGAGAGGCAGAGCTCGCCGGACTTCAAGCACGACTCGCGTCGCTCGAAGAGCTGGATGCGGCGCGCGCATCGTTTGGCGATGCCGCCAGGGCCGTGCTCGCTCACGCAAACGGCAAAGTCAATCAGCGAGGCGCGATCGCCGATTACCTGGAAGTCGACCCGGGCTACGAGCGCGCGGTCGAAGCGTGCCTGGGCGACCTCCTGCAGCACGTCATCGTCGAGCGTCCGGAGTACGCAGCCGCCGGCATTCGCCTGGTACGCGAAGAGCACGCTGGACGCTGCGGCTTCCTGGTCGCCAGCGAAACGGACTCGGACGGGAACGGCGTCTTTCACACGGCGCCGCCGGAAGGACTGCAGTCGCTGTCGTCGGTCGTGCGTGTCTCCGGGCCGTTCGCTCCGGTGATTCGAGAGACGCTTGGTGATGCGTGGATTGCAGACAGCTATGAGCAAGCCGCGTCGGTGAGCAGCGCCGCGAGCGTCCCCGTGGTGACGGCGGCTGGCGAGCTGTTCCGTGGGACGCGGCTCGTGTCAGGCGGGAGTCCGGACGAATCTCGAGGAATCCTCGAGAACCGCCGGGCCATCAAGGACCTGCGCGAGCGCATTGACCGAGAGCGCCACTCGCTCGCGAGCCTGGCCGACGAGACGTCGGCCCTCGAGGCCACGATGGCGCAGGCGTCGAACGCCTTGAGCGCGCTCAACGCCGAACACCACAGGCAGGAGAAGGCGGTCGTCGCATTCGAAGCACAGGCTCGCCATCTGGAAGAGGAGCGTCAGCGGCTCGATCACAAGCGCGAGCAGCTGGCCCGCGAGCGACGTCAGGCCGACGAGGAACGCGCATCGCTCGATCGGCGCCAGCTCGAGTCACGTGAATCCATCACCCATCTCGAGGCCGAGCAGAACGAGGCGGACGAGCGTCTTGCGGCCGCACAGCTCCGGCTGATCGACTCACGCGAGGCGGCTGAGGGCCTGAGCCGGCGGGCCGGCGACGCTCGTGCCGCCCATGCGGCACTCGTCGAGCGTTCGGCCGCGCTTGCCTCCGACGTGCTTCGTCTCGAGGAGGCCGCCGCCGAGATGGAAGCGAGAGCGCAGGCGCTTGCTTCGGAGCTCGACGAGTCCAGGGCGCGCAGCGAGACGCTCGCGATTGCGATCCAGGAGGGCGAGCTCGCGCTCGACGAAGACGTCCAGTGGCTCGATCGGCTGAAAGCGCAGGTTCAGTCCGCAGACGAATCGGTGGCAGCGCTGCGAGTGCGCACGGCGGAGCTCGAGGTGGAGGTCAAGACCGCGCGTGAGTCGCTCGAATCGGTGCGCGAACTGGTGGCGTCGCTCGACGTCACGCGAGCGACCGCGGAGGCCGACCTTTCCCACCTCGCACAGGCCTGCATCGACACCGTGCAGGTGACGCTGGACGACGTGCTGGTCGAGGTTGCAGCGAGGGAGGCAGCCGGCGACGTGATGCCAGACGCCAGGCTGATCGCAAGCCCTGAAGGCGATCTCGACGAAGCCGAAGCCACGGCGGAGGGCCCGGTTGACGGCGTTGACGGGGTTGGCGCCGATCGCACGGTCACTGAAGCCGAGCAGCGAGCGCTGAGCGCGGAGGAAGCCGTCAGTCAGCTTCGCGCCAAGATCGAACGGCTCGGTCCAGTGAACATGATGGCCATCGAGCAGTTCGACGAGCTCGAGTCGCGGCACACGTTCCTCGTTGCGCAGCGGGCCGACCTGGTCGAGTCAATCGCCCAGACCACGCAGGCGATCAAGCGCATCGACGAGACGACCCGCCAGCGGTTCGCCGAGGCCTTCACCGCCATCAATCGCAACTTCCAGGAGACGTTCACGACGCTCTTCGGTGGCGGACGCGCCGGCCTGACCCTCCTCGACGAGAACGATCCGCTCGAGAGCGGCATCGAGATCATTGCCCAGCCCCCGGGCAAGCGGCTCCAGAGCGTGCAGCTGCTGTCGGGCGGAGAGAAGGCGCTCACCGCGATTTCGCTCATGTTCGGGCTCTTCAAGTACAAGCCGAGCCCGTTCTGCCTGCTCGACGAGATCGATGCGCCTCTCGACGACGCCAACATCGGCCGGTTCGTGGAGATGCTGCGTGCAATGCAGCATCACACGCAGTTCATCCTGATCACGCACAACCGCAAGACCATGGAGATTGCCGACCGCCTCTACGGTGTCACCATGGAGGAGCCGGGCGTGTCGAAGCTGATCTCCGTTCAACTGAACTGAACGCGTCACTGCCTCCCTGGGCGCGGCGGCCCTGAGCCGTCGCGCGAGGCTCCGTGAACGAAGACAAGTCCACCCGCTACCATCGGCTGAAGCGCCGGTTCACGCTTCTCGGACTGGCGTGGCGTGCGCTCCTGCTCTCGGGAATGCTCTGGACCGGGCTCTCGACGGCTCTCCGTGACGCGGCGACAACAACGTCTGCCATCGTCGCGCCTCAGGTCGCCCCCGGTGTCGGCGTTGTCCTCTACATGCTCGTGCTGCTCCTGCTCAACGAGCTCGGGAGCTGGCCGCTGGCCTACTACGGCGGGTTCGAGCTCGAGGACCGGTACGGCCTTTCGGAGCAGAGCTATCGGAGCTGGATGACTGATCAGCTGAAGTCGATCGCATTGGGCGGCGCGTTGAGCATCGGCGGGGCGCTGCTTCTCTACGCGATGATTGCCATTTCGCCAGGTGCCTGGTGGCTCACGGCCGGAATCGCGTTCGCAATTGTTGCTGCCGCGTTGACCCGCGTCGGACCGGTGTTGCTCCTGCCGCTCTTCTATGCGGTGAAGCCGCTCGAGCGCGAATCGCTTCGCGCCCGACTGGTCGCTCTGGCGGATCGAGCGGGCGCCTCAGTGGTGGGTGCGTACGAATGGTCGGTGTCGGGGAAGACCCGCAAGGCGAACGCGGCATTGGCCGGTCTCGGTGCCACGCGGCGGATCTTCGTCTCGGACACGATGCTGGCTTCCTATTCAGACGACGAGGTCGAGGTCGTCCTCGCGCACGAGCTCGGTCACCACGTTCATGGCGACATCTGGAAGGGACTCGCGATCCAGACCGGCATCATTCTCCTGGGGTTTGCCGCCGGTGACTTGGTGCTCTCCGCGGTCGGCTCACGTCTCGGAGTGACGGCCCCCGGGGATGTCGCCGGCTTGCCGGCGATCCTTCTGGCGTTCGGAGCGGTCTCAGGAGTCTCGATGCCTCTGCAGTTCGCGTTCATGCGTCTGTGCGAACGGCGTGCGGATCGCTTTGCGCTGACGCTCACGCGAAACCCGGACGCCTTCATCTCTGCCATGCGCCGCCTCGGCGCACAGAATCTCGCTGAGCCGAAGCCCTCGCGTCTCGTGCAGTGGCTGTTCTACAGCCATCCGCCGATTGATGAGCGCATCTCGTCCGCGCGGTCGTTCAGACCAGGAGCACCGGGGCGAGCTATTCCCGCGGGCGCACGATGAGCTCGCCGCGCATGCCGCGGCACCCATCCTCGACCTTCAAGTCGCAATAGAACGGAAACGTTCCGGAACGTTCCGCCCTGAACTCGAAGGTCACCGTCTGCCCGGGGCCGACGCGTTTGGCAACGCGATACTCGTCGATGGTCAGGCTGTGGGCGATGTCTGCCGTGCGCAGCTCGATGCGCACAACGTCGTCCTGTGACACCTCCAGCCTGAGAGGGGCGAATGTATACCGGCTGGCGACGACGGAGAAGGAGCGTTCAGAAGCAGCCTGAACTTGGGGAGATGCGAAAGACTCGGGGCCTGGAGTCGCGAGCACCGCCAGGACAGCGAGCGCGACCACGATCGCCGGTCGAGCGCGCAGGTTCATCGAAGCGATTCTACGACGAACCTGCGCCGCCGTGTCGGTGTCGCCAGGACACCGACGTGATGCTACGTCTTTGGCCCTTCCGCCTGGAGCAGGGCCTTGCGGCTGAGCCGGATCTTGCCGGTCGGGTCGATATTGATGACCTTCACGAGAATCTGCTCGCCTTCCTTCAACTCGTCTCGCACGTCCTTTACGCGGTGATTCGCGATCTCGGAGACGTGGAGCAGGCCGTCGGTGCCCGGCATGATCTCGACGAACGCGCCAAAATCGGTGATCCGCTGAATCTTCCCGAGGTAGGTCTTGTTGAGCTCCGGCGTCGCCGTGAGCTCCTGAATGATCGAGATTGCCTTCTGCGCGGACTCACCATCGGCAGACGCCACGTTCACGCGGCCGTCGTCTTCGACGTCGATCTTCACACCCGTTCGCTCGATGATGCTGCGGATCATCTTGCCGCCGGGGCCGATGACGTCGCGGATCTTGTCGACGGGAATGCGAATGGTCACGATTCGAGGCGCGAAGGTCGAAATGGACTGACGCGACTCGGGCAGTGTCTCTTTCATCTTCTCGAGGATGTGGAGGCGGCCGCGTCGGGCCTGATCGAGGGCCTGGCGCATCACCTCGGTCGTGATGCCGGTCACCTTGATGTCCATCTGGAGCGCCGTGATTCCGTCGGCCGTTCCAGCCACTTTGAAGTCCATGTCGCCGTAGTGGTCCTCGGCGCCGGCAATATCGCTCAGGACCGCATACTTGCCGGACTTCTCGTCCATGACCAGCCCCATGGCGATGCCGGCGACGTGCGTTCTGAGAGGAACGCCAGCGTCCATCATCGCGAGGGATCCGCCGCAGACCGACGCCATCGATGACGAGCCGTTCGACTCGAGGATGTCCGACACGACACGGACGGTGTAGGGGAACTGTTCTTCGCCAGGAATCAAGGGGGTCAGCGAGCGTTCCGCGAGCGCTCCGTGCCCGACTTCTCGGCGGCCAGGTCCGCGGAGGAATGCCACTTCACCGACCGAGAAGGGCGGGAAGTTGTAGTGGAGCATGAAGCTCTTCCACGTTTCGCCCTCGAAGCTTTCAATCTTCTGCGCGTCGTCGGCCGTGCCGAGCGTGCAGGTGACGAGCGCCTGCGTCTCTCCACGGGTGAAGACGGCGGAGCCGTGTGTGCGGGGCAGGACGCTGGTTTCGATCCAGATCGGCCTCACCTCGTCGAAGGCGCGGCCGTCGAGACGGACGCCGTGCGTGAGCACTTCTTCACGCAGGACCTTCTCTTTCAGGTCTTTGAAGATCTGTTTGGCTTCGACCTTGCGCTCGACTTCACCCTCCGGCAGCGATGCGACGAGCTCGTCGAGCACCTGATCGACCCGGTCGTAGTTCTCGAGCTTGCCCCGGATCCTCATGGCCTCGGTGAGCGGGACCATGACCTTCTCTTCGACCTCGCGATAGAAATCGTGTCCGATCTCCTTCTTCGCGACCTTCAGTTTCGTCTTTCCGGCAGCCTTTGCGAGGTCGTCGATACTGGCGACGATCTCCTTGATCGCGCGGTGCGCGGTGTCGAGCGCCTCGACGACCTGCTCCTCGGTCA
>JBFWPD010000094.1:0-10971 GCA_050250175.1 Vicinamibacterales bacterium | reverse complement strand
GGGGGGTGTGGGGGGGGGGGGGGGGGTATGGGCACGGCGGCGGGAAGGCGCGCGCTCAATCCGCAGCGACCAGCTACCACAACGGCCGTGGCGGGCTTCGAGAGGAGCCCGGAAGTATTGGTTCTCCAGCGCGATGGTTTCATCGATGCAAGACTTCGAGTTCCCGTCCGGCCCTCGAGAACGCGTCGAGCGCCCGTTGCAACTCGTCACGGGTATGTGTGGCGGTCACGATGGTCCGAACGCGGGCGCGGTCGCGCGGCACCGTCGGAAAGCCGATGCTCTGGGCAAAGACGCCGAGCTCGAAGAGCCGGCGTGAGAACCCGCTGGCCCGCTGCGCGTCCCCGATGATCACGGGCGTGATGGGACTCTCGCTCGATCCGGTGTCGAATCCCAGGTCGATCAGCCCCTTCTTGAAAAAGCGGGTGTTCTCCCAGAGCCGTTCCATGAGCTGCGGCTCTTCCATGAGCACGTCGAGAGCCGCGAGACAGGCGGCGGCGACGGCCGGTGGATGGGACGTGGAAAAGAGAAACGGCCGGGCGCGTTGCTGGAGGAAGTCGACGAGCGCGCGACTGCCCGCGACGTAGCCTCCGAGCACGCCGATGGCCTTCGATAGTGTGCCGACCTGCACGTGCACGCGGCCGTGCACGCCAAAGTGATCGATGGTGCCGCGGCCATTGGCCCCGAACACGCCGCTCGCGTGCGCGTCGTCCACCATCATGATGGCCCCGCGCTCTTCAGCCGCCGCACAGAGCTCCGGCAGCGGACCGAGGTCGCCGTCCATGCTGAACACGCCGTCGGTGATGAGCAGCACGCGCGCGGCGGCGGGAAGCTCGCGCATGATCCTGCGCGCTGCCTCGACGTCGCGATGGGGAAAGACCTTGATCGTCGCGCGGCTCAACCGGCAGCCGTCGATGATGCTCGCGTGGTTCAGTGCATCCGAGACGACGAAGTCGCGTTCGGTGAGGATGGCGGCAACTGTTCCCGCATTGGCCGCGAAGCCGCTCTGAAAGACGACCACGGCGTCGGTGCGTTTGAACTCGGCCAGCCGGCGTTCGAGCTCCGTATGGAGCGACATCGTGCCGGCAATCGTCCGGACGGATCCGGTTCCGACGCCGAACGCGCGGGTCGCCTCGAGCGCGCGCTCCCGCAATCGCGGATGCGTCGTCAGCCCGAGGTAGTTGTTCGACGAGAGGTTGACGACCTGACGGCCATCGAACGTTGCGACGGGTGTCTGCTCTCCCTCGAGCACCCGGATCGGTCGCAGCAGTCCCTCGCGCCTCAGCGCTTCGAGTTCGACTCCCAGGTAGTCGAGTGGGTCGCCAGGCATCCGTGTGCCCGAAATCAGCCGCGAGCGAGAAACTCGGCCGTGTAGTCCGCCATCAGGCGGTAGACGTCGCGAAGTTCGTCGGGCGGCGCCAGGAAGACGATCCGCATGAATCCCGCCGAAGGGGGCAGACCGAATCCCGAGCCATAGACGACGAGCACGCCCGTCCTGCGGAGCAGGCCGAGCACGTAGTCCTCGTCCGTCCTGCCCGGAGGCAGGTCGAGCTGAGGCATTGCGTAGAACCCGGCCCGAGGAGTCACGCAGGTGAAGCCGGGGATCGCCCGGAGGCTGTCGGCGGTGAGGGTCGCCCGTTCGTGGAGCGCCGCCCGGAACGCCACCTGATGAGAGCGGTCGCCGTCGAGAGCTGCCGCGACCGCGTACTGCATCGGGACCGTGCTGCAGAGCCGGCCGTCCGAGAGCTTCCGGACCGCGGCCACCATCTCATCGAATCGGGGCGATCCGCTGATCGCCATCCAGCCGGTTCGCCAGCCCGGAGCCAGGTAGGCCTTGGAGAGGCTCGAGAACGATACGACCGGAGCGTCGTGGTTCAGGCTGCCGATTGGTGCGAGCGGGCCCTCGTAGCCAAGGTCGCCGTACACCTCGTCCGCAAGCAGGACGAGCCCGTGGCGCTCCGCGACTTCCAGCAGGGCGCGCCTGAGAGGGGTCGGATACGTGGCACCCGTCGGGTTGTTGGGGTCGATCACGACGATCGCCCGCGTCGCGGAGGTGACGAGCGAGTTGATCTCGTCGAGATCGGGCATCCAGCCAGTCGCCGGATCTGTCCGGTAATAGCGTGCGCGCGCGCCAATTTTGGCCAGTACCGCCGTGTACAAGGGGTACGTCGGCATCGGCACTAAAACCTCCTCGCCGGGATCCACGATCGCACTGAGCGCGAGGTCGATACCCTCCGAGGTGCCCGCCGTGATGAGGACCCGGTCTGCCTTGACCGGCCAGCCGCGCCGCGTGTACTCGGCCGCAACGCTTTCCCGGGCCGGGGCGATGCCGACCGAAGGGCCGTAGCCGTTATGGCCATCGGCCATGGCGCGCTCCACCACATCAATAAGGTGCTGCGGTGTCTTGAATCCAAAGGAATTCGGGTCGCCGATGTTCAGGTAACGGACCCGGGTGCCGGACTGCTCGACCCGCTGGGCCTCGACCACGATGTTCCGGATGGCGTACGAGAACTCGCTGACCCGCCTGGCGATAGGCACGGCTGTATGGGCGGGGCTCACGGCACGATATTACCCGAGAAACAACAGATCGTATGAGGCGTGCAATCCTTACACGCCAGTACGGGCCGTGGATCACTGCCCCTGTGTAGTTGTTACATGAACGAGCTCGTCCGCACCTTCCGTGGCGCGACGGCGTTTGACTCAAACCGTTACAATACAAGGACATACCAACATGGCAGCGTATTTGGATGAGCACGGAATGCCGATGCGAGGGACGAGAGCCATCGTAGTTGCGGTGCTGCTGCTGCCAATGTTCCAGGTTCTAGATACTCCGGTGGCGGGCCAAAGCGCGAACTCGACGCAAGAGCCGACGATTGTGTTCAAGTCGAGCGTCGAGATGGTGGGCGTGAACGCTGTCGTTCGCGACCGGCGTGGCCGTCTGGTCCGGGATCTGACGAAGGCGGACTTCGAAGTGATCGACGGGGGCGTGACAAGGTCGATCCTCGAGTTCCGGGACGATTTCTCAGCGGTCAGCGTGGCGATGCTCTTCGACGTGAGCGGTAGCATGGAGGGTCGTATGCCCCATGCTCGCGAGGCGGCATCGCATCTCCTCGGCTGGTTGGACGACTCGAGCGACGAGGTCGCGGTACTGACGTTCGACACCGGCCTCGACGAGGTGACGCCGTTCACGCCGGGGCTGCGGGAGCTGCCGTCCACGCTCGGGGCGCTCACGCCGTTCGGCGCCACCTCGCTGCACGATGCCATCGCGGCGACGGCCAAGCTGTTCGATGAGCGTGGCGCGAGCCGGCGCGCGGTGATCGTGTTCACGGACGGCGACGACAATGCAAGCCGGCTCACGCCGAGCGAGGTGTCTGGTATCGCGAGCGCGATTGACGTGCCTGTCTACATCCTCGGCATCGTGCCGTCGATCGACAACCCGACATCTGATCTGGCCGGCGGTCTTTCGGTGAGCGAAAGCCGCTGGAGCTCCCTCCGGGATCTGGCGTACTGGACGGGCGGCAATCTGTTCTTCGCCAGCAGTCCGGCCGAGCGGAATGTGGTCGCGCGGCAGGTGATTGACGAACTGAGGCACCAGTATTTCATCGCGTTCGAGGCGGCCGCCAATCCGGGCTGGCGTCCGCTGGTTGTTCGCACGCGCGACCGCAAGCTGGAGGTTCGCGCCCGGAGCGGTTACTTCGCAGGGCTTTCACGCCCGATTTCGTAGGAGGGATCGAAAATGTCTTCGAGATTTCTTATGGCACTTCCGCTGGCCTTGATTGTCGGAGTCGGCACCACCGGCTGCGCGACGAAGGGGTTCGTCCGCACGAGCGTCGGCGAGGTGAACGACAAGGTCGACTCGCTCGGCCGCTCGGTCGAGGAGACGCAGGAAGCGACCCGTACCAATGCGGCCCGCATTGGCGAGGTCGAGGCAGCTACGAAGCAGGCGGCTCAGTCTGCCCAGCAGGCGAACTCGGCGGCGTCAGACGCGGCAGCGGCTGCGCGCGCGGCCGACGACAAGGCCGTGGCGATGGACAAGGCGAACCGTCGTCTGGTCTATGAGGTCGTTCTGAGCGACGACCAGGGTAACTTCGCGTTTGGCCAGGCCGAGCTCCCGGAGGAGGCCCGCGCCCGCCTCGACGCGCTGATCAGCGACATGCAGGCCGATCCGCAGGCGGCATGGTTCGAGATCGAAGGCCACACGGACAACGTCGGACCGGCGGAGCTGAACAACCGCCTGGGTCTCGAGCGCGCCGAAGCCGTCAAGCGCTATCTCTACGAGCAGCACAGGATTCCGCTGCACAAGATCAACGTGATCAGCTACGGCTCCGAGAAGCCGGTCGCTCCGAACAACACGCGTGACGGCCGCGCCCAGAACCGTCGCGTGGTGATCAAGGTCGTCGCGTAGCGCTCTCGCGGGGCAGACGGGCAGGAAGGGCGGGAGGGGCAGGAAGGGCGGGTAGTTCCCGCTGCCCCTCACCAACCCGACCTGCCCCGGGGCCCACCCGCCGTCCTGCCCGTCCCGCCCGTCCTGCCTTCTGGTAACCTCAGGAAGCCATGCCCGTCCGTCCCGAGCTGCAAATCCGACTTCCCAACAGCCCTGGCGCTTTTGCGGCCGTCTCCCGGATCCTTGCCGACGAGCGGGTCACGATCGTCGCGCTCAGCCTCGACGCTCAGGGGCAGCTTCGCCTGGTCGTCGACAACCACGCAAGAGCCGCCGCCGTGCTGCGCGACCATCACTACAACGTCGTGGAAGCCGAAGCGATCGTCGTGAACGTATCAGGCGGTCCGGAGGGTCTGGCCCCGGCACTGGCGATCCTGCGTGACGCCGGCGTCAACATCGAATACGCCTACGGCAGCAGCGGTCGCAACACCACCTCTTCGATCGTCGTGGGGGCGACGGATCCGCTGCGGGCGGCAACGGCGTCTGGGCTCTAGGATCAGCTCGCGGATGCGTCTCTACGTCGAACCGATGGACGCCATCGTCATCGAAGTCAGTGCCGACGGCCGCGTCCGGCTCGAGGGTGAGGACTGGATCCAGCCGTCGCTGCAGGAGCGCCGCGCCATCATCTATGCCGCGCAGAAAGAGCAGGAAGCGCTCGCCGAGCTGCTGGAGCTCCTGGAGTAGTCAGCGAGCCGGCGCAGCGGGCTCGCGCAGCAGATCGCGGCCGAAGTCGCCGGTGAAGTCACGCCAGACGGCGTGAGCGTGATTCCCGCCGCCTTGTGTATTGGCGAACTCGATGAGAAAGTCCCGGCCCTGCACACGGTAGTAGTGGGGCGCGCCGCGCACGGTCGATCCCGCCCACCCAAACGTCATCCGATCGAAGTCCGCGTTCTCCAGCGCTGTTTCCCGGTCGGCCGCGACATCGGGTGCCATCAGCGAGACATAGGCATCGAGCAGTCTGAAGAACGTGATGCGTTGAATCTCGGTCATCTCCGAAAAACGCAGTCCTTCGGGTGTGAGCCGTTCGGCCTCCGACTGATTGGCCGTCAGGATGTCGTCGGGCGGCGTCGCGCTGAAAATCGCTTCGGACCGCTGCTCGTCGTCGAGGGACATCACGAGAGCCCGTCCTGCGTCCTCCTGCTGGCCGAGTACCCTGCGGCCCGCTTCGGGCCCGGTACGGACTTCTGCCGGCTCGCTTCCGAGAAAGAGAGGGGCGGTTGCGACCAGCACGCCGTTGGTAATCGTGAAGTTCAGTGCGAGATGGTGTCCCTGCACGCGCCAGCCCCAGGCCGCCGATTCAGGTGTGCCGAATACCGCAAAGCAGTAACTGCCGGAACTCTGGTCGCCGCTGGTCTCGCCGCTGCCGGATATGAGCTCGAGATCCATGATTCCGCGAACGGTAGTACGTCCCCGCTGGCTGAGGGCGCTGTCGAGCAGCTTCTGAGCGAGTGCCTTCTGCCCGGGCGTCATCTCCCCCAACGGAAGCCCCAGTCGAAGGGCCATCTCGCCGGACTCGTACTGCCACGTCGTGCGCTCCGATGAGCCCAGCTCAAACGCGGCCTTCCCGCGTTGTTCCACGGTCAGGGCGTCCAGAAGCGCGGACGCCGCCTCGGCCATGGTCCCGGGCGACTGGTCTGCTCCCTGGGGACTGGCCCACCAGAACAACAGCACGGAGGTGAAGGCGAGAATCCCTCGTCGGGCGGTCGCGAGACGCATAGCATTACTAGAGCACGAGTGGGGGCGTGCAGAATCGGCACACCGTTACCAAAGTTGCACGCGAAATGACCGATATGTGGATCAAGCCCTCGTGACGCGTACCGGGGCGCCCGTGCTGACAACCCTGGAAAGTCCAGGGCATGCCGTCCGACTGGCGGCTCGTAAGCACTTGAAGCCGTAGCACTTCTGCGGCCTTCGGATCGACAAAAGGAGCCAGCAATGCGACGAACGGCCGTCCTCCTCCTGTGGTGGGCGATGACGCTTGTACTGTCTGTGGCGGGCGCCTCCGCGCAGGGGGTGCAGACCGGGATCCTCAGAGGGCTCGTTGTCGATCAGCAGGACCTTCCCGTGCCTGGCGTGGCGGTCACCGCGGAGTCCGGGGGACTGCAGGGGAGCCGGACGACACGGACCGAGAGCGACGGCTCCTATGTGTTCTCAGCACTGCCGCCCGGAGACTATGTCGTTGCATTCGAGATCGCTGGATTCGCGACGGTCGAACGTACGGCGGTCGTGCCGCTGGGGGCCGCTACCGACGTGGACGTGACATTGATGCCGGCGGGCGTCGCCGAGGACGTTCAGGTCGTCGGCACCCTCGAGCCGGTCGAGACGACAGCTCCTGTCGGGCTGAACATCCGGCAGATGGAGGTCGAGGCGCTGGCCACGAGCCGTACGCTGCAGGGCATCGCCACGCTGTCGCCCGGGCTCAACGAGAACACGCCGAACAGCGGGCAGGTTTCCATCAGCGGCGCCTTCGCGTACGACAACCTTTTCATGCTGAACGGCGTCGACGTGAACGACAACCTGTTCGGCACTCCTCAGGATCTGTTCATTGAGGATGCGATTGCGGAGACGCAGGTGCTGACGTCGGGACTCACGGCCGAGTACGGCCGGTTCACCGGCGGCGTCATCAATGCCATTACGAAGAGTGGCGGCAACGAGTTCTCCGGCAGCTACCGGCTGAACCTGTCGAATCCGAGCTGGACCGACGAAACGCCGTTCGAGACCGAGAACGGGGTGGAGTTCGAAGGCAAGCTGGATCCCACTCACGAGATGACGTTTGGCGGCCCGATTGTCCGCGACAGTCTGTGGTTCTTCGCGGCCGGACGATTTGCCAACCTCACCACGCCCACGGCGTTGCCCGTGTCGGGGTTCCAGATCGAGACAGAGGACAAGAACCGGCGCGGGGAAATCAAGGTCACGGCGACTCCAATCGCGAGTCACACGTTCACCGCCGGATATCTCAACAACTACAGCGAGTCGATCGACTCGCCCTCGATCGACTCGCAGACCGATATCGACCCGAACACGCTGATCAACGACCAGGCGCCGAATTGGTACGCGTTCGCCAACTACAGGGGCGTCGTGGGGAGCAACTGGCTCGCCGAGACGCAATACTCCGAGCGCCGCTTCAGGTTCGAGAACAACGGCGGAACCAGCAAGGACATCCACGACTCGCCCATCTTCACCACGGACTTTCTATACCTGTTCAACGCGCCCTACTTCGACGGCAGCGACCCGGAGGAGCGCAACAACCGCCAGTTCACGGCGAACGTGACGCGCTTCTTCGAGGGCGCAGGACGCCACGAAGCGAAGGCCGGCTACGAGTTCTTCCGCAGCCAGGTGACTGGCGGCGGCGGCCAATCCTCCACTGACTTCGTGTTCTATGCGGACTACGTCACCAATCCCGACGGTTCGCCGCAGCTGGACGCCAATGGGCGTTTCATCCCGATCTGGATCCCGTTCGATCCGACGCTCCCCGGCTGGTCCGGCTATGACAACTGGCGGCCGGTGCGTGGCGCGCACCTGAACATCGACACGCAGTCCTTCTTCCTGCAGGACCGCTGGGCGATCAACCGCAACCTCACGGCCAACCTCGGGTTCCGGTTCGAGAACGTGCAGAGCGACGCGGACGGCGTTCTCGGTGCCGACACCAGCACGATCGTGCCGAGGGTGGCCCTGGCTTTCGATCCTGTTGGCGACGGACGAACCACGTTCAATACTTCGTACTCGCACTACGCCGGACGGTACAACGAGGCGACCTTCAGCGCCAACGGAAACGTCTCGCAACCCAACCTGTTGCTCGCCGACTACATCGGGCCTCCCGGAGTCGGTCTCGACTTTGCGCCCGCGTTCGACACGGAGAACTACGCGATCTTCTTTGGCCGGTTTCCCACAGCGAACGTGAGTTTCGAAGACGGCTTGTCGACGGCGATCGTCCGGGAGTTCACGCTGTCGGCGAATCGCGTCTTCGGCGATCGGGCGTCCGGTGAGATCGCCTATGTCTGGCGGGACACGACGAATGTGATCGAGGACTTCACGAATCTGTCGAACGGCATCACCGCGGTCGAAGAGAACGGCGTGACATTCGGTCCGTTCACCAACAGCGTGTACCGGAACACGGATATTGCGACGCGCCGCTACCAGAGTCTCGTGTTCCAGGGCAATCTCCAGGTCCTGCCCAACTGGTCGGTCAATGGCCACTGGACGATCCAGCTGCAGAATGAAGGAAACTACGAAGGCGAAGGCCCTGGACAACCCGCGCTCGTGAGCATCATCGGAGACTTCCCGGAGGTCATCTCGGAGAGTCGGCACTATCCCACGGGACGCCTCGCGAACTTCCAGCGACACCGGGTGCGTTTGTGGAGCATCTACAACGCGAGCCTCGCGTCATGGGGCGATCTGTCGATCTCGGGGCTCGTTCGACTGGAGTCCGCCGGCGTCTACAGTCTTGCCGCCACACAGGGGCTCACGGACTTTCAGAATCAGACCCTTTTCGATCTGGGCTACCCGGACGCCCCGCCTGCGCCGACGCTGTTCTTTGGCGACAGAGGCAGCGAGTCGTTCGCCGGATACGGCGCGCTCGACCTCTCCGTCAACTACAACCTTCCGATCTGGGGAACGGCCGCGCCGTGGATCAAGCTCGACTTGTTCAACGCATTCAACAACGACAAGTTGACCTTCTGGAACACTACCGTCGAACCTGATTTCGAAGGTGAGCTCGACGAGCTTGGCCTTCCGACGGGCTACGTGGAGGATTCGGACTTCGGCCGCGCCACGAGTGCCGCCAGCTTCCCTGACGCGCGTCGATTCCGGATGTCGGTCGGCTTCAGATTCTGAGGCGCGGACCGTCGGACTGACTGTCGTCCAGTCTCGTCACCGCCGGACGACGCAGGAGCCAGATCAGGAGTACGCCGAACCCCGCGGCGACCGCCAGGATCGAGAGCCCGAAGAGCCCGAGCGTCTGATTCAGGATCGACTCCTGCTCGATCCGGACGTCCATCTCGAGGGGCACGCCCTCGAGCCGTGCGGCGAGCGGTTGCTCCCAGACGAGGATGTTGCCGCGGCGCAGGTTCCCCTCGCCGGCGTTGTGGAATCGGATTCTGCTGGGGACGTGGACGCGAAACGCGACCGTCTCGCCGCCATCCCAGGCCGCCGCTGCGGCTCCCTTCGTGGAAGCGCCGACGGTCTGTTCGAAGCGCAGCAGCTCGCCCTCAGCCTCGAACTCGTACACGGACCACTCGAACGGCCTCGTCTCGTCGAGCCGTCGGACATCGTCCACATCGATCCGGAGATGAGCGTAGAGACGGCCGTTGCGCTCCGAGTCTGTGACCCGCGTCACACGCGTCGCAGCTGACGTGTAGTACTCGGTGAGCCCGGAGATCGGAAGGCCGCCGTCAGCTGCGGTGTCGAACGCAGTGCCGCGCAGCGCATTGAGCGCGTCGAGCGAGCTGTTGACGTAGAGCGTCGCGCTTCCGTCGACCGCCAGGTACAGCTCTTCCTCGTATTCGTACTCCTGGAAGAGGCCGCCACTGCACGCGATCGCGCCGGCCAGCAGCAGGATCACCGACGCAAAGCGCATCGATCTCAATGATATAGTAGGAATTCCCGCTGTCCGATGCCCGCCAAGCCGGTCCTGTACCTGATCGACGGCAGCTCTCAGATGTATCGCGCGTTCCATGCGCCGGTCCGTACCGGCGAAGGTTCGCTCCTTCGCAACGCGCAGGGCCTGCCGACCAACGCGGTGTACATCTTTGTGACAATGCTGCGGAAGCTGCTGAAGGAGCACGCGCCGCAATACATCGCCGCGTCGTTCGATCTGCCCGGCCGCACGTTCCGCGACGACCTCGCTGCCGACTACAAGGCCAACCGCGCGCCGATGCCAGGAGACCTCGCTGCGCAGATTCCGCTCGTGCATCGCGCATGCGAGGCGCTCGGCGTTCCGATCGTCACGCAGGAGCGCTATGAGGCCGACGATGTGATCGGGACGCTGACGGTGCGGGCGCTCGCGAAGGGATTCGACGTCGCGATCGTCACCGGAGACAAGGACTTCTTTCAGCTCGTGGACGATCGCGTCAGGGTCTTCAACCCGAGAGACGACGGAACCTGGTACGACGCCGTGGGCGTGAAGGAGAAGTTCGGCGTGGCGCCAGAGCAGGTCGTCGACGTGCTCGCGCTCATGGGCGACACGATCGACAACGTCAAGGGCGTACCGGGGATCGGGGAGAAGGGCGCGCGCGATCTCATTTCGACACACGGAACGCTCGATGCCCTGCTGGCGAATGCCGCCCAGGTCCCTCAGAAGAAGTATCGCGAAGCGCTGCTCAATCATGCAGACGAAGCGCGGAGCTCGCGGGAGCTGCTGAGAATCCACACGGACATTGCCGTAGACATCGACGTCGCGACGCTCAACTACCGTGGACCGTCGCGTGAAGACTGCTACCGGCTCTTCTCCGAGATGGGGTTCAGGACGCTGGTCAACGAGTACGCCCCAGACGCCAGGAATACAGCGAGCGACTACGCCCTGATAACGACCAGCG
>JBFWPD010000093.1:0-11014 GCA_050250175.1 Vicinamibacterales bacterium | reverse complement strand
ACGTCGGCTTGCGCAGCTCATTATCGGTCTCGGCCTGCTCTCGAACGGGACGAATCTGCTGATCTTCACGGCGGGCGGCCTTACCCGTGGCCGTCCGCCCGTAGTTCCAGTCGGCGCAGAAGCCCTCGTACAACCGTACGCTGATCCTGTTCCACAAGCGCTCGTCTTGACGGCCATCGTGATTGGGTTCGGCCTCACCGCCTTCTCGCTGGTGCTGGCACATCGCGTGCACGCTGCGGTGGGCACCGACGACGTCGACGACGTAGGGCGGGAGCGATGAGAATGCTGGTGCTCCCGGTCCTCGTGCCCCTCAGCACTGCTGCGGTGTTGATGCTGGCACCGAAGCGACCCGCTCCTCAGCGGTGGATCGCGCTGGCCGGATCGGTGCTTGTGCTGGCCAGCGCTCTCCTGGTGTTCTTTCGCGTCAATACCGCAGGCGTTCAGGTGCTGCAAATCAGCGGCTGGCCGGCCCCGTTCGGCATCACTCTGGTGGCCGATCTCCTTGCCGCGATCCTGGTCGTCGCGGTCGGTGTGGTTGGCACCGCCACATCGATCGTCGCCTTCTCAGGCGTGGATCCGCGGCGTGAAGCATTCGGCTACCACCCTCTGACCCAGATCCTGCTCATGGGAGTCGCCGGCGCATTCCTCACCGGCGACCTGTTCAATCTCTACGTGTGGTTCGAGGTGATGCTCGTGGCGTCCTTCGTGCTGATGGCTCTGAACCGTACCCGCGCGCAGATGGAAGCGGCGTTCAAGTACGTCGCCATCAATCTGATTGCATCGTCCCTGTTCCTGACGGCGCTTGGACTCCTGTATGGCGCGACCGGCACACTCAACCTGGCCGATCTCTCGCGCGTGTGGCCGACGATCAGCACCTCGGGCATCGACACCGTCCTCGCGGTCCTGTTCCTGATAGCCTTCAGCATCAAGGCGGGCTTGTTCCCGCTGTTTTTCTGGCTGCCCGCTTCGTATCACACACCGCCGGCGGCAATCGGCGCGCTGTTCGCCGGGCTCCTCACCAAGGTCGGCGTCTACTCGTTAATCCGCGTCTTCACGTTGCTGTTTCACAGTGCGCCTCCGGCGCTCTTCGCGCTTCTCCTGGCGATGTCGAGCGCAACGATGGTGATCGGACTGTTGGCGGCGCTGAACGAGCGCGACTTTCGTCGCATTCTTTCGTTCAATCTCGTTGGCCACATCGGGTACACCACGGCAAGTCTCAGCCTCTTGACCACAGCCGCGCTCGCTGGAGCCATCTTCTACGTTCTCCACCACATCGTCGTCATCACGAACCTCTACCTGGTGAGTGGCGTCCTCTTGCGCCTGCGCCGAACTACGGATATCGCAGGTCTCGGAGGGATGTACCGGGCTCAGCCAGTGTTTTCCGGGCTGGCGATGATCCCTGTCTTTGCGTTGGCAGGGGTGCCGCCGCTTTCAGGGTTCCTCGGCAAACTCGCGATTCTCGAAGGAACGTTCGCTGCCGGTGCATATTGGACCGGCGGCCTCGTGCTCGTGGTGGGGTTGCTGACCCTGCTGTCGATGGGCCGCACGTGGGCAGATGGCTTCCTGAGGCCTGCTGCCGGGACCGCAGACCTCGCGGCGCCAGGCACGCCGTTTCTGATTGCGATCGCGGCCCTCTGTCTGGTCACGATGGCGATGACCATTTGCGCCGAGCCGCTCTTCGAGCTCACGTCGCGCACGGCACAGCAGTTGCTGCAGCGTGACGAGTACGTGCGCGCCGTGCTCGGAGGAACGCGCTGATGTTGCTTGGCAGCATTCTCCTCGCGCTCGCCTGGGCCGCGCTGCAAGGGGATCTGTCGCTCGCCAATCTTCTGGTGGGATACGTCGTCAGCTACGCTGTCCTGGCTCTCCTCGCCAGGGGCGGAGTGGTGCCGTCGACGCTCGCCTCCCGGACGGGGCACGCGCTGGGGCTGGCGGCGTTCTTCGCGTGGGAACTGCTGCTCGCGAACTTTCGGGTCGCCGCCGACGTTCTTCGAGGCGACCGCATCGAGCCTGCCGTCGTCGCGATTCCGCTGGATGTCACCAGTGACGGTGAGATTTTGTTGCTGTCGATGCTCATCAACATCACGCCAGGCAGCGTGACCATCGATTTGTCGGACGACCGCCGGACATTGTACGTGCATGTCATGCACATGAAGAGCGTCGAGGACACGCGGCGAGAGATCAAGGGCGGCTTTGAACGCCGGATCAAGCTGCTGTTCGAATAGACGAAAGGCGGAGACACATGCTCGAAGTCGTGTCGCACATTACGCTCGCGACGCTCGCTGTCGCGCTGCTCATTGCTTTCATTCGCCTCGTCAAGGGTCCAACGTTGCCTGACCGGATCGTGGCAATGGATCTGTTCGGAGTACTGGTCGTCGGGCTGATCGTCGTACTTGCGGGTTGGAGCCGCGTGGGTGCGACACTCGACGCTGCCATGGTGATCGCGCTCGTCGGCTTTCTCGGCACAGTTGCCTACGCGACCTACGTAGAGCGGGGAGATCCACAGTGACCGACATCGTGACCGCGCTCCTGTGGATTGCCGGATCAGCGTTCGCGCTCCTGGCGGCCGTCGGCGTTCTGCGCATGCCAGACGTGTTCACGCGAATGCAGGCCTCTACGAAAGCATCGACTCTCGGGTTGACTTGTCTGCTGGTTGGCGCAGCTGTCCAGATGGGCGACTTCGCATCGTTCATCCGGGTGTCGAGCATCGGCGCGTTCGTGTTGTTGACGACGCCGGTCTCGGGTCTCGTCATCGCGAGAGCGTCGTATTTCGCGGGCGTTCCTTTGTGGAAGGGCACCGTGCTCGATCAGCGGCAACGAAGCGGAGTGCCAGCGGCCGGCGTGTCTGAGCAGACAACGAATGGCCGGACGGAATCGCCGCTCGTCTAGCCGAGCCTCTCGCCAGCCGACGTGATGGCTTGCGCTTGGCCGCACCTCGTCGAGGCAGTGCGTGCCGACATCTTCAGCCTCCACCCTTCAGTCCGGATAGGCCGCTTCATAGTGCCCGATGTCTCGGCCCATCATCCGTTCGGTCAGATAGGCAAGCGTCCACACGACAGGCACCAGTCCGACGGCCAACCACCCTGCCGTTCGAGTCGTCGCTTCCAATACGCCGACAAGAACACCGACTGCGAGTGCGACGGCAAGTCCTATGAAAACAATCAGTGTCTGCATTCCCACTGTGTCACCTCCCGATGTTGTGCCGGCGCCGTGTCCTATGCACGCACGTATCGTCCCTGCGCCGTCCGCTTGAGGACGCCGCGCTTCACCAGCGCTTCAAAGACCGCGGCACACGTGTGCTCATCGACCGCCAACAGGCGTCGCGCCTGGATCAAGGTGACGCAGAGGCCGGGCATCTCCGAGTACTCAGCCACGACTCTCTGCGTCACTTCGCGAATGGTGTCCGGTACGGTGTCGGTTCCGGCAGACGTGCTCGTCGTCACGAGACCACCTCGACCTGTCGCGGTGAGTCGCTCGAAGCGACGCCGGGCGTCGCTCCGAACGTGAGTAGGGAGCCTGCATCACGGTCGTGGCGAACCGCATCGGCAGCATTTCGGGCCGTCTCGATGACGGACGACGGTTCCGGCACTGCCAGCACTGGGCACCTGGCACGACGGAGCACGCCCGACACCGTCGAAGCCATTACGATTCGATCGAATCTCGTTCGGCGGGGACGGCCGATTACCACGAGATCGGCCTGGCGCGCCCTCGCCGTACCAACGATGGCGTTGTGAGGGATACCTGACACGACCTCAGTCTCAATCTCGCACCAGTTGTGAGCTTCGGCCGGGACCAATGCCCGGAGCTCACTCTTGACCGTTTCGACCCGCGTTCGGTACTCGTCAATGGTTCGAAAAGCGGCAGCCGCCGAATAGACTGGCTCGTGCGGGAAGCCCTCCAGGACGTGAAGCAGCGTGATGCGACCACCACTCCGTTGAGCCAGCGCCAGTGCCTGGTGCAGAGCGAGGAGCGACGTCTCTGAGAAGTCGATCGCACACAGGATGTTGCTGAACGACGTCGAGCCATCCGGGCCAGGGACTGCTTCGTTCGGAACAATCAGTGTTGGCGAGCTGACGGCGCGCGCGACGTCGGTGGCTAGTACCCCGGATGGCCAGAATCGGCCGCCACGGCGGCCGCCCTGGCCAACAACAACCAGTTCAGCGCCTTTCGCCCGTGCGTACTCAGCCACAGCTCCTGCCGGGTCACCCGCAAGAACAACTGGCGTAACCGGGATCTCTCCGGGATCCACGGCGGCGATGAGCTCCGTGAGTCGTTCGAGAAACCGATCACCCGTGGTCATTCCGCTTCCCGCAGTTCGTCGAGTGCGGCCTGGCCGTACGGACAGCACATGAAGCTCCGCGTCGTGCCACTCTGCGAGAGTCAGCGCTCGCCTGAGCGCAGCTTCGCCGCTGGCGGAGAAATCAACTGGACACACGATGACAGATGGATTCACGACAGGTCCTTTCTCACGGCGCCACCGGCGGAAGTGGCGCCTGTGAACAAATCGCCAATGGATGTCCGAGTCGCGCGCAGGGCGCTCACGCCGCGATGGCGTGCTGGCGGACTTCGGGCTGGGGATCCGCCACCTGGCCCGCACGCTCCGGTATCGCCAGGACGGGGCGTTCAGCGATCCGAATCAAGCGAGCTGCCGTCGCTCCCCAAAGCCGGCGTCCCAGAGGACCACGGGACGTGACACCGAGGAGGATCAGGTCTGCGTCGACGTCCTTCGCAATGCGCGCGATCTCTGTCGACGGTTCGCCGGTCGCGACGCGTGTATGAACATTCCGCGACGTCCCTGCATTGCTCGACGTGGTGTCCTGCAGTCTTTGCCTCGCGTCTCGAGCAAGCAGGCTCTGATGGTCCGACTCGCTCAAGTGGTACGTGTACGGAGACATATGTGCGAAAGGAACGCTCGGAACCACGTGAACGAGCGTGACCAGCATATTCGCGTGCGCCATCGACAGCGCTCTGTCGACAGCAGCGATGGAACTCGGGCTGAAGTCAACCGCGACGAGAATGCTCTTGTAGGAGATCTCGGATTCGGCCGTCCTTCCTCCGAAGGATCTCGGCACAATCAACACGGGCTGCGTCGCCTGCAGAGTGACGGTCTCGGCGACCGACCCGAGCCGGAAGCGTTCGACACCAGAGCGCTGTTGCGTGCCCAGGACGATCAGGTCCGGCCTTCTCGCGTGTGCATGCACGAGGATCACGTCTGCCGGATCACCCTGCTGCACGCTGACCTTGAGGCGAACCCCTGCGGCTTCTGCCGCCTGATGCAGCGCCTCAATCATCGAGATTCGCTCGCGCGCCTGAAATCTGAATGTCCGGTCGCGAGGCACTGCATGCACGGCGGTGAGCTCGGCGCCACACGCGCGGCTGAGGACGACCGCGTACTCGTAGGCAGCCCGCGAGGGCCCGGAAAAATCGACGCCAACTAAGACATGAGCAAGATGATTCACGTAATCGCTCCTCATAAATCGCTGGATGGCCACCGCCGTCTCACACAGGTGAGGAGCAAGAACGGCACCATGTCGCATCTCGGAGCATCGGTGTAACCCATTTAAAAGGAGTGTGTTGCAGGAGGGCTCACACGGCGGCGTACAGACGCGCGTTTCAGATGTGAAGGGCCGCCTTAACGTGAAAGCTCGGTCAGCGGTCGAAAAAGCCGTCGGCCGATTGGCGTTGCCTCGGGACGTACGCTCAGACGAAGTCGCGCTTCACTCTTCGGATGGTCGGGCTGTCCTGATGCGGTCGACGGCTCGGTTGATCGCCGCATACGCATGAGGACCTGTCGTCTGGATATGAAGGGTGTTTGATCTTTCGAGCGCGACGGTCACGGTGCAGGCGACGCTCTCGCACTCCGCCACGATTGTGATCGGTCGAAGAAAAACGCTGACGTGCTGGACCTTCTCGGCCTCCGAGTATGGCGCGAGGGCAGCGAACACGCGGTATTCCGCGTACGCCCGGGCCTGCTGGCTGATAGCGCCTTCGCTCACTACTTCAATGCGCATTGATTTGTTCTGTTCTTGCGCTTGCCCTGCATCACCGCGGTATCGACAGGAAGAACGTGCTGCCGGCACCGGGGGTGCTTTCAATCCACAGGCGGCCGCCGTGAGCCTTCACGATCTCGTTCGAGATCGAAAGGCCAAGGCCCGAACCTCTATACGCAGTGTCTCGACCGCGCCAGAACCGATCGAACATTCGCGGTAGATCTTCCGCCGGGATTCCGGGACCGTTGTCTTGTACGGAGAAGACTAGATTCGTGGAATCGACCGCGGCGCCGACGCTGATCTCGGACGCGCCGATCTTGCTGGCATTTCCGACAAGATTGGCAAGGACCTGCCTGACGCGATCGCGGTCCAGCTGTGTGCGCGGCAACTCCGGGCTCGTCTGTCCGCGAAGCGTGACGCCACGTCTCGAGACCACCGAATCCAGGGCCTCGAGGACTTCCCGTATCACGTCATTGGGATCTTCGAGTGACCGCACGATGGTCAGGTGCCCTGCATCAATCTGCGCAAAGGCAGTCAAGTCCGTGACGAGTCGCAGCATATGTTGAGTGGCGCGCTGAATAGCCTCGCCGCGCTGACGAATGCGATCTCCGTCAGGATGAACGGCGTCCAGTGACGTCAGCAGCGATGCCGCCGTGGTGACCACCGACAGCGGTGTCCGAAGATCGTGCGCCACGATGGACAGGATGTCCTCGCGCGCACGGACCGCGCGCAGTGCGTCGTCGTAAAGTCGGGCATTGTCGATGGCGACGGCGGCGCTTCGAGCCAGGTCCTCGGCCGTTCGTACGTCGACTGGTGTCAGATCCCGTCCCATGGCGGTATATAGTGCGAGGGCGCCGATAACACGCTTCCGCGAGATCAATGGCGCGCAGATGCTGGAACGCAGCCGAAGGTCTTGCAGAATCGACCGCCGCTCCTGATCGTCCTCACGCTCCATCAGCAGAGACTCGGACACCATCGGCACGTACTCCGTACGTCCGCTTCGGACGACGAGGGGCGAGCCAGACAAGGCGTCAGGTTCCAAGGGTTTGTGGTGCAATGCGGCCACGAGCTGTTCCCGAGCGGGGTCGCGGTGCCTGGTGGCGACCTGGATGAGCGTGCCGTTGTGCTGAACGAGGTCGATGCTGCACCAGTCCGCAACTTCCGGAACCGCCAGTCGCGCGACGGTCTTCAATGTGTGCTCGTAGTCGAGCGAGTCGCCCAGGAGTCGACCCGCCTCGCTCAGGAAGCGGTCCCGATCCTCGCCAATCCCGCGACTGCCAGGCGACGTCTGAACGTAACTGCGAGCGGCATTGCCAGGGGGAAACCGCAGCAATGATGAAGCGTGCGTCACATCTACAACCATCGCCAACCTCCCTGACCGCCTGTGGAATCGTGGCCCCGGCCGCCAAACGCGCTGACGGCATCGACGAAACGCGAGGGCACATGCCGGAGCCGCCGTCGTCCCGTCGCCCAGCACAATCGACCAGGCGCAAGCCGCGTTCCGCATTCACGTTCGAAAAGCCGCCGATTATCGTCGGCGAGCGGTCGAGCTTGTTTCAGAATGGAAAGGTGACGCTTACAACGAAACGACTGTCGCGAGAGGGACCATCGAACGGACTCGATGACTCGGCAACCAGCCGGCGTTCTCGAATCGGTCGAGCTTGGAGTGCGGAACGTAACGCCCGCCGCCTTCTCCCGGCCGTGCATCGCTGCAGGTGCCAGGGCTGACCTCGACGACTTGCCAACCGAAAGCGACGTCTGAACCCGCACACCACGGCAGAGGAGAGGAGAAAAGGCGCCGTCGAAGGGGACTGCTGCGTTCCACTCGGCACGGCAAGCGCGTGCGAGCCGCCGTCTTCGTCCCGGTTCCGACGGCTCGCAGGGACAATTTCACTCGAGGTTCGTACTGCTATCGTTCTACAGTCTGTCAGCAGGCCTGGAGTCATCGGACCCGGGCCGGAAACGGCGGTGGCCGGGCGCGCCGAAACCAGCCGCAAATCTGTTCCACGGAGTTTCACGTGAATCACCTAGAAAACGAAGTCGATGGCGGCGGGGCTCCCTCAGGCAACAAGGCGTTGCTGACGGTCGCCGCCGTCCTGCTGGCGCTGCCAATTGTGGCCCTACTCTTGGTGGGGACTTACGCGAGGGAGGAACCTACGCTCGCCGGTTTCCCGTTCTTCATTTGGTACCAGTTTCTATGGGTCTTCCTGTGCGCCGCTTGCACGTTCTCCGCCTACCGCCTCGTCCTCGTCGCGCGTCCGCGGCGGCCGTTTTCGTCGGGCGGCGCAAAGGGTAGCGGTACGGGCCGATGAATACAGGCATCAACTATTCCGCGCTGGCGGTGCTCATCGCTCTGTTCCTGTTGGTCTCGGTCATGGGTTTCTGGGCGTCCAACTGGCGCCGTGGGGAACACCTGGAAAGTCTTGACGAATGGGGTCTGGGGGGCCGCAGTTTCGGCACGTGGATCACGTGGTTTCTGCTCGGCGGCGACCTCTACACGGCGTATACGTTCGTCGCCGTGCCCGCCGCGATGTTCGCCCTGGGCTCGGTGAGCGGTTTCTTTGCAGTGCCGTATACGATCATTCTGTACCCGATCATTTTCATCTACATGTCGCGTCTGTGGTCGGTCAGCTACCGCCACGGCTACGTCACCGCCGCGGATTTCGTCCGCGGGCGTTATGGTTCCAAGGAATTGTCGCTGGCCATTGCGATCACGGGCATTCTTGCCACGATGCCGTACATCGCACTCCAACTCGTCGGCATCCAGGCGGTCCTCGAAGTGGTCGGCCTCGGCGGTTCGGGCAGCCTCATCGCCAAGGATCTGCCTCTGTTCATCGCGTTTGCACTGCTCGCCGCCTATACCTACTCGGCGGGCCTGCGCGCTCCGGCGGTGATCGCGTTCGTGAAGGATGGGCTCATTTACCTCGTCATCCTCGTGGCCATCATCTATCTGCCGTCGAAGGTCGGAGGGTGGGGAAATGTCTTCGATGCCGCACAGGCGAAGATGACCAGCCTCAATGCCGCCGGCAGACCGACGGGTGTCTTCATACCGTCGGCGCAGAATTACTGGGCCTATGCGACGCTGGCATTGGGCTCCGCCTTGGCGTTGTTCATGTACCCGCATTCGATCACGGCGACGCTTTCCTCGCGCAGCCGCAATACGATTCGCCACAATGCGACGATCCTGCCGGCCTACAGTTTCGTGCTCGGACTATTGGCGCTGCTCGGATGGGTGGCGATCGCTGCAGGTACGAAACCGATCGGGCTGGACGGGGTGCCCAACGCGCAGCTGGTGATCCCCCAGCTGTTCGAAGACTTCTTTCCGGGCTGGTTTGCTGGCGTGGCCTTTGCGGCCGTTGCCATCGGCGCGCTGGTGCCCGCCGCCATCATGTCGATTGCCGCGGCGAATACCTTCACGCGAAACGTTTATCGGGAGTGGATGAAGCCGCACGCGACCCACGCCGAGGAAGCCAACGTTTCCAAGATCGTCTCGCTGCTCGTGAAGGGCTTTGCGCTCATCTTCGTGCTCACGTTGGACAGGCAGAACGCAATCAACTTCCAGCTGCTCGGCGGCATCTGGATCCTCCAGACGTTCCCCGCGGTCGTCTTCGGCCTGTACACGCGATGGTTCCACCGCTGGGGGCTGTTCGCCGGTTGGGCTGGCGGCATGTTGTATGGGACGATCGTGGCGTACAACGTGATCAACCCCGCCACCGGCAATCACTTCGCGGGGTCGCTGTCGCTCATTCCCGCCATCGGCCAGATGGGGTATATCGGTCTGACAGCCTTCGCCATCAACGTCCTCGTCGCGGCTGTGTTCACCGTGATCTTGGACGCAGCACACGTCCCTCACGGCGAGGACGAAACGACCAAAGAGGACTACTTCGCCGATGAGGGCGATCCGCGCGTGGAGAGGCGTCTCGAGACGACAGGCCCGGTCCGCGTATGACCGCATTCTCGTGGGCTCATGGACCAGGCTTGGGGGCTACCATGACCCCGACGCATCCACATTCGCCCCAGCGCGCTGCCCATGCCGCCACCGCTACCAGGAACACCCTCCCAGCCACTGGGCCCGTAGGCGAACCTGCTGCGGGTCTTCGCTGACGACCTGGACCGACATCGAGAGGAAGAAACCGCAAGCGTCCAGATGAGCCTTCATGGCAGTGTCATCCAGCCGAACGAAGATGATCGGAAGCGTCCGTGGAAGCCAATGCTCCGGGAACTGCGAGGCAGCCTGGCCTCGCCGCCTGTGACCAACGCGATGTCTTCAGCACTCTGACACGAGGTCCGCTTTGGGCTGGGACAGTCTGGGCAGCGGCGAAGTTGACCGTGGCCGAGACGAGGAAGGCGACGACCCGCCGGTAGCGTGAGACACGCATCGGGAGATTTAGACAGCGCAAGACCTGTCACTCCCACATCTCTCGGGCGACGGTCGCACCGAAGTGTTTCACAGCCTCCTCCGAGCTGCCTGTCAGAATTGCCAGAAAGCGTCCCCGGAGAATCGTGATCCTGTAGCCCACGTAGGAGTCGACTTGGGTGTTCCTGCCAGCATAGGTGACGATTCGAGCCGAAGCGTCTGGGGTGTCATTGAATTCGACTGAACTGGCTCGGTTGCTCCCGTCCCGTGCTGGCGCATGGAACCAGGCCGCAGCCGCCAGGCGGAAGACGATTTCCATCTCCGGAGTGGTCTGCGCGAATCCCGTCGGTCCGGCAGACAGCATCGCCCCAAGCACAAGACTCCGAGCGAGCCAGCGCATCATCACTGACTTAGACACCGTTTGTCTCGGTCGGGCACTCCCACGAACTGCGGGCTTCTGACCCTAGTGCCAGTCGTCTCGCTCGAACTGCCGTCTTGGGTCCCCTTGCACTTCGACAACACGATCGGCTAGTCTCCTGTCGAAGTAGAAGGGGAATGGCAGAAGAACGACTCGAGCTTCCGCAGGGCACCCTCGACCTGCTGATTCTGAAGGCCCTGGCGCTGGAGCCACGGCATGGCTGGGCGATCGCTGAGCGCCTGAAGCAGT
>JBFWPD010000092.1:0-11070 GCA_050250175.1 Vicinamibacterales bacterium | reverse complement strand
AGCCGCGCTGGGGTGGCGTGCCGAGCCGAGGACATGAAGATCCGAGGCGAGGCATCAGCGTCAGTTCGCGGCGGGGGTGGGGCCCCGTCGCCAGTGGAAAAGAAGTAGACAGACATGGTCACAGGCATCATCGGCAAGAAGGTCGGAATGACCCAGGTGTTCGATGCCGACGGCACGATTCACCCCGCGACCGTCATCCAGGCGGGTCCGTGCGTGGTGGTGCAGGCGAAGAACGCGGCGAGCGACGGGTACGAAGCCGTGCAGCTCGGACTGGTCGAGGACAAGCCGGCCAGGGCCGGGAAGCCCCTCGCCGGTCATTACAAGAAGGCCAACGTGCCGCCGACGCGCGTGCGCCGCGAAGTGAAGGTCGCCGCTGGCGGCGACGCACTGAAGGCGGGCGATCAGGTGCTCGTGTCGATCTTCGCGGACGGCGAGCGCGTGGATGTCATCGGCACGAGCCGCGGCAAGGGCTTCCAGGGTGTCATGAGGCGGCATCACTTCGGCGGTGGCGCAGCGACGCACGGCTCCATGTTTCACCGCGCGCCCGGATCGATTGGCGCCTCGTCGTTCCCCTCGCGTGTCGTCAAGGGCATGCGCGCCGCGGGACGGATGGGTGGCGCGCGCAACACGATTCGGAACCTGAAGGTGCTCAAGGTGGACGCCGAGAACAACCTCCTGCTCGTGGAGGGGGGCATCCCCGGCGCACCGACGGGATACGTGGTGGTCCGCAAGGCAGTGGCGGCCAAGCGCATCAAGGTCGCGCAGGTCGAGAAGCCCAAGAAGGGAAAGAAGTAGGCGGGATGGGCAGGAGCGGCGGGAAGGGGTTGGAGCGCCCGCGGCCATTCCGAGCCGAGGACATGGAAATCCGAGGCGAGGGATCAGCGTCAGTTCGCGCTGGGGGCGGGGCCCCAGCGCCAGTGGAAGAAAGTCAGTTATGACTCTCGATATTGTGAACGGCGACAACCAGAAGGTCGGCGCGCTCGACCTCCGCGACGAAGTCTTCGGCGGGCGCGTGAAGACCGACCTGATCTGGGAGTCGGTGGTCCACGCCAACGCGGCCGAGCGCCGGGGCACGCACGCGACGAAGAATCGCGCGAGCGTCAGCGGCAGCGGCAAGAAGCCCTGGCGGCAGAAGGGCACGGGCCGCGCGCGCGTCGGAGAGATTCGTAATCCGTTGTGGCGGAAGGGCGGCACGGTGTTCGGACCGCAGCCGCGCAGCTACGACTACGCGCTGCCGAAGAAGGTGGAGCTCGGCGCGCTGCGCGCGGCGCTCGCTCAGAAGATCAAGGACGGACAGGTTGTCGTCGTCGAGACGCTGGCAGCCGATGCCATCAAGACCAAGGCCGCGGCCGCGATGCTGAAGAAGCTCGGTGTCGAGGGCAAGGCGCTCCTTGTCGATGTCGCGCTCGACGACAAGCTGTCGCGTTCGCTCAGGAATCTGCCTGGCGTGGCCTTCATGCCGAGCAATCGCGTGACGGCGCGCGATGTCGCCAACGCGGGACGCGTCGTCGCGACGCGGCAGGCGATCGAGAAGCTGCAGGAAGCGCTGTCATGAAGAGCACCGACGTGATTCGCCGGCCGATCATCACCGAGAAGACGTCGATCATCCGCCAGGATGGCCGGACGATCGTCTTCCAGGTGGCGATCGGGGCCAACAAGATCGACATCCGCCGGGCGGTCGAGCAGTTGCTCGGGGCCAAGGTGGAGAACATCAGAACCAGCATCGCCCACGGCAAGTTCAAGCGTCAGGGCCGGTTCACGGGCCAGCGCCCGGACTGGAAGAAGGCGTACGTGACGCTGCGCGAGGGCGAGAAGATGCCCGAGTTCCTGGAAGGCGCGTAATCATGCCGATTCGCACATTCAATCCCACGTCGGCCGGCCGCCGGTTTCAGACGGTCCAGACGTTCGACGAGATCACGACCGATCAGCCGCACAAGCCGCTGATGGAGCCGCTCCACCGATCGGGCGGACGGAACAACCGCGGCGAGCTGACCTCCTGGTGGCGCGGGGGCGGGCACAAGCGGATGTACCGGATCGTCGACTTCAAGCGGGACAAGCGGGACATCCCGGCGAAGGTCTCGACGGTGGAGTACGACCCGAACCGCTCGGCGCGTATTGCGCTCCTGACCTATGCCGACGGCGAGAAGCGCTACATCCTGCATCCAGTCGGCCTGAAGGTCGGCGACACGATTGTTGCCGGCGCCAATGTCGACATCCTGCCGGGCAACGCGCTGCCGCTCCGGAACATTCCGCTCGGCACGCAGCTGCACAACGTCGAGCTCAAGCCCGGCAAGGGCGGACAGATCGCGCGGAGCGCGGGCTCGTCGGTGCAGCTGGTCGCGAAGGAAGGGGACTACGCCTCGGTGAAGATGCCCTCGGGCGAGATCCGGAAGATCTTCAGCGACTGCTACGCGACGATCGGTCAGGTCGGCAATCTCGATCACGAGAACGTGTCGATCGGCAAGGCGGGCCGGAGCCGGTGGCTGGGCAAGCGCCCGCACGTGCGCGGCGTCGCCATGAACCCGGTCGACCATCCGCTCGGCGGCGGTGAAGGCAAGACCTCGGGCGGCCGGCATCCCGTGTCGCCATGGGGCCAGCCGACCAAGGGCTACAAGACGCGGAATCGGAAGTCGACTGATCAGTTCATCGTCCAGAGGCGGAAGAAATGATGTCGGGCCTCGCGCTTCGGGCTTCGGGCTTCGGGACGAACGAGAGCGTCACTGCAGCCGGTACCCCAACGCCCGTAGCCTGCCGCCTGGAGCCAGAAGCCAACAGGAATCGAGCATGAGTCGTTCACTGAGGAAAGGCCCGTTCATCGACACGTCGCTCCTCGAGAAGATCGAGGTGATGAACCGCGGCTCCGAGAAAAAGGTGATCAAGACCTGGTCGCGGCGATCGACCGTGATCCCCGAGATGGTGGGGCACACGCTCGCCGTGCACAACGGGAAGAAGTTCATCCCGGTCTACGTCACCGAGAACATGGTCGGCCACAAGCTCGGCGAGTTCGCGCCGACGCGTCAGTTCAAGGGCCACACCACGAAGGTCTCAGAGAAAGCCGCCAGCGTGGCCCCGGCTGCGCAGGGTGCCGGCGCGAAGCCGGCGGCGGGGAGCTAGGCCATGGTGCAGGCACAGGCGACCGCGCGTTTCGTCCGGACCTCGGCGCAGAAGGCGGGACTGGTGCTCGCGCTCATCCGGGGCAAGGACGTCAATCGCGCCGTGGCGACGCTGAAGTTCACGCGCAAGGGCGTGGCGGCCGACGTGCTCAAGGTGCTGCGATCCGCCGTGGCCAACGCGCAGCAGAAGGACGGATTCGGCGGCGACGTCGATCGGCTCTTCGTGTCGGCGTGCTACGCCAACCAGGGACCGTCGCAGAAGCGGATGCGCCCGGCGCCGATGGGTCGCGGGTTCCGCGTCCTCAAGCGGACGGCGCACCTGACAGTGCACGTGTCGGAGCGGCCGGAGAAGGTCATCCCGGTGGTCACGGGTCCCGGCGGCGAGGTGAAGCGGAAGCCGCGCGCTGGTGCACGGAAGAAGGCGCCCGCCGGCCGGACCGCGAGAGCCGCCAAGGGCACGAAGGCGAAGGAATAAAGGAGCGACTGTGGGCCAGAAGGTTCATCCGTTCGGGTTCCGCCTCGGATTCAACAAGACGTGGCGGTCGCGCTGGTACTCGGATCGCGACTACTCGAAGCTGCTTCATGAAGACCTGGCGCTGCGCGAGACGCTGAAGAAGCGATTCGCACACGCCGGCGTCTCGAAGATCGAGACCGAGCGCGCAGCCAACAAGTTGAAGATCGACATCTACACCTCGAGGCCCGGCATCATCATCGGCCGCAAGGGGACGGAAGTCGACAAGCTGAAGCAGGAGATCCAGAAGCGGACGAGCCGGGAGGTCTTCATCAACATCCAGGAGATCCAGAAGCCCGAGCTCGACGCGCAGCTGATCAGCGAGTCGGTGGCGATGCAGCTCGAGAAGCGCGTCGCGTTCAGGCGCGCCATGCGCAAGGCCGTCGAGTCGGCGCTCCGCTTCGGCGCCCGCGGGATCAAGGTCCGTGTCTCGGGCCGGCTGAACGGCGCCGAGATCGCGCGCTCCGAGTGGTACCTGCACGGGCAGCTGCCGCTGCAGACGCTGCGTGCGGATATCGACTATGGCTTCGCGGAAGCCAACACCACCTACGGCCAGATTGGCGTGAAGGTGTGGCTCTACAAGGGCGAGCGTCTCGTGCCCCAGCGCGGACGGGAAGAAGAGTACAGAGAGCGGGCGCCGCGGAGACCGGCGCCGCGCGCGTAGGAGTTAGGCAGGACAGGCAGGAGGCCAGGACAGGCAGGACGGTAAGAGAGGCGGCGAGGGGGTTTTCGATCCCTTCCAGCCCCTCCCGGCCATCCAGCCTTTCCAGCCCTGGGGATTACGACGATGTTGATGCCGAAGAAGGTCAAGTTCCGGAAACAGCAGCGCGGCCGCATGGCCGGAAAGGCGTGGCGCGGCTCGAACGTGTCGTTCGGCGACTACGGTCTGAAGGCGATGGAGCCCTGCTGGATGACCGCTCGGCAAATCGAAGCGGCCCGCGTGGCGATGACCCGGTTCATCAAACGCGGCGGCAAGATTTGGGTCCGCATATATCCGGACAAGCCGATCACGAAGAAACCGCAGGAAACGCGTATGGGTAAGGGGAAGGGCGCGCCCGATCAGTGGGTGGCAGTCATCAAGCCCGGACGCGTGCTCTTCGAAATGGAAGGCGTGACCGAGAAGGAAGCGCGCGAAGCGATGCGGCTGGCGTCGGCGAAGCTGCCGATTGCCACGAAGTTCGCGACGCGCTTTGCGCAGGAGAAGGTGTCATGAAGGCCGCGGAGCTGCGCGATCTGGGCGTCGACGATCTCAACGCCAGGGAACGCGATCTGGCCGATCAGCTGTTCCGGATGCGGATCCAGAAGGCGATGGGACAGCTGGAGAATCCGGACAAGGTCCGGGGCCTCCGCCGCGATCTGGCGCGGGTCAAAACGGTGCTCAGACAGAAGGCGGGATAGGCAGGACGGGCGGGACGGGCAGGAAGGCCGGTGGGAGTAGGGCCTGACGCCAGTAAGAAAGGCGCCCGCGGCCATGCTGAGCCGAGGACATGAAGATCCGAGGCGAGGCATCAGCGTCAGTTCGCGGCGGGGGTGGGGCCCCGCCGCCAGTGGAAAGAGGAGAGCGCCTGCGGCATCCGCGTGAGTTCGCGTTGGAGGCCAGCGCCAGTGAAAGAAAAGTCAACCATGTCTGACAAGTCAGAAAAGACCGGCGTCGTCGTCAGCAACAAGATGCAGAAGAGCATCGTTGTTGCCGTCGAGTGGCAGGTGCGTCACGGCCTGTATGGCAAGACCGAGCGGCGGACGTCGAAGTTCATGGTGCACGACGAGGAAAACGTCGCGAGGATCGGCGATATGGTCGAGATCGTCGAGACGCGGCCACTCAGTCTCCGGAAGCGCTGGGCGCTCAAGCGTGTCGTCCGGCAGGCGGCCGCGGTTTAAGGGAGCCCAGGGAGAGCAGCCATGATCCAGATGCGATCGATTCTCGACGTCGCCGACAACTCCGGCGCCCGCAAGATCGCGATCATCAATCCGATCGGTGGGTCGACGGGGCGGTACGCGCGGCTTGGCGACATCGTGACCGCGTCGGTGAAGGAAGCGACCCCGGAGAGCAACGTCAAGAAGGGGCAGGTCGTGAAGGCGGTGATCGTCCGGACCGTCAAGGAGCAGCGGCGGCGCGACGGCAGCTACATCCGGTTCGACCGGAACGCGGCCGTGCTCATCAACGACCAGGGCGAGCCGATCGGCACGCGCGTGTTCGGTCCGGTGGCGCGCGAGCTGCGCGAGCGCCGGTTCATGAAGATCGTCTCGCTCGCGCCGGAAGTTCTCTAACAGATTGCAGGCACAAGGATCATGTCTCGTCTAGCGACGCCGATTCGGAAGAACGACAACGTGCTCGTGGTGACCGGCCGGGACCGGGGCAAGCGAGGGCGTGTGCTCAAGGTGCTGCCCGAGAAGAACCGGCTGATCGTCGAGGGCGTGAACATCATCAAGCGCCACACGAAGCCGAATCCCACCAGGAACGTCAAGGGCGGGATCGTCGAGCGTGAAGCGTCCTTGCATGCGAGCAACGTGCAGCTCGTGTGTCCGGAGTGCGGCGCGCAGACGCGCGTCGGCCGCAGGATTCTCGGCGACGGCCGCAAGGTCCGCATCTGCCGGAAGTGCGAGGGAGTGGTCGACAAATGAGCCGGTTGAAAGAGAAGTACGTCAAGGAAGTCGTGCCGGCCCTGACCCGCGAGTTCGGTTACGGCAACGTGATGGCCGTGCCGCGGATCCAGAAGGTCGTCGTGAACATGGGGCTTGGCGAAGCCACCGGCAACGCCAAGATCGTGGACACCGGCGCCGACGAGCTGGCGAGGATCACGGGCCAGAAGCCGGTGACGCGGCGTGCGAAGAAGTCGATCGCGTCCTTCAAGCTGCGCAAGGGGATGCCGGTCGGCACGAGCGTCACGCTCCGTGGCGAGCGGATGTGGGATTTCCTGGATCGCCTGATGGCGATTGCGCTGCCTCGCGTGCGCGACTTCAAGGGCGTGTCGCCCAAGGGATTCGACGGCCGCGGCAACTACACGCTCGGCCTTCGTGATCAGCTGCTCTTTCCCGAGATCGACTACATGAAGGTCGACAAGGCGCGTGGCATGAACGTGTCCGTGGTCACGACCGCCCGGACCGACGGCGAAGCGCGCAAGCTGCTGCAGTTCATCGGCATGCCATTCCGTCAGGGGAACTGAGGTTCGAGGACCGTATGGCCACCACCGCCAAGATCGCCAAGGAACAGAAGTCGCCGAAGTTCAAGATTCGCCTGCGGAACCGCTGCCATCTGTGCGGCCGTCCCCGCGCCTACATGCGGAAGTTTGCGCTGTGCCGCCTGTGCTTCCGCAAGCTGGCGCTCGAGGGTGACATTGCGGGCGTGACGAAGTCGAGCTGGTAGGAATCCGACCGAGGGTTCTGGAGTTGAGAGTGCTATGACCGATCCGATTGCCGACATGCTGACGCGGATCCGCAACGCGGTGGGCGCCAAGCACACCCGTGTGGACATGCCGATGTCGCGCATCAAGGCTGACATCGCGCAGATTCTGCAGGACGAGGGCTATATCCAGGGCTTCAAGGTCCTGGACGGTGCGGCCGAGGCTGCCCCGACACCCTCGCAGATCCTGCGTCTGTTCCTGAAGTACGGACCTCGAGGCGAGCGCCTGATTACGGGCGTCGAGCGAATCAGCCGCCCGGGCCGCCGTGTCTACGCCGGCCGCCACGAGGTGCCCGACGTGCTCGCCGGTCTCGGCACGAGCATCCTCACCACCTCGCGGGGTGTGATGACCGGGCGGGCCGCCGTGAAGGCCGGTGTCGGCGGCGAAGTGCTCTGTAACATTTGGTGAGGCTCCAGATGCCGGGCTGCTGGCTTCGACTGAAGCCTGGAGCCTGAAGCCTGAAGCCGACAGGATTCAGATATGTCCCGTATTGGCAAGAGACCGATTGCGATTCCGAAGGACGTGACCGTCAAGGTCCTGCCCGGCGCGGTCGAGGTCAAGGGGCCGAAGGGCACGCTGCGTCAGGCGTTCCCGGCGAGCATCGCCTTCGATCTCGAGGACGGCCGGCTGACCGCCAAGCGCACGACCGACGCACCGGAGCTCGGGAAGTTCCATGGCCTGGCTCGAAGCCTGGTGGCGAACGCCGTGACCGGTGTCACGGAGGGCTTCAAGCGCGAGCTCGACATCGTCGGTGTCGGCTATCGTGCCGAGGTGAAGGGCGAGCAGGTGATCCTGGCGCTCGGGTACTCGCACGCGGTGGTGTTCGACATCCCGAAGGGGATTCAGATCGCCATCGAGAAGCAGACTCATATCACGGTGACCGGCGTGGATCGCCAGCTGGTCGGCCAGGTGGCCGCGAACCTGCGGCGGCTCCGCAAGCCGGATCCGTACAAGCAGAAGGGCGTCCGCTACACCGGCGAAGTGCTGAAGAAGAAGGCCGGCAAGACCGGCGCGAAGTAGGCCCGGCGACCGGGCGGGATTGAGCGATGAGAATCAGGACCAAAGACGATCGCCGCGAGCGGATCAGGCTCCGCCAGCGGAAGCGCATTGCGGGCACGTCCACGCGGCCACGGCTCTGCGTGTTCCGCAGCGTCTCGCACATCTACGTGCAGGTCATCGACGATCTGGCCGGACGCACGATCGTGTCCGCCTCGAGCGTCGAACCAGCGCTGAAGGGTGCCTTCCCGAAGGAGGCGACCGGCGGCAACGTCAAGGGCGCCGAAGCGGTCGGAAAGGCGATCGCCGAGCGCACCATCGAGAAGGGCATCAAGCACGTGGTCTTCGACCGCGGTGGCTTTCTGTATCACGGGCGGATCCGCGCGGTGGCCGATGCGGCCCGCAAAGCGGGCCTGGAGTTCTAGCCGGGGCGGACAGTCCGGAGTGACTTATGCGAACACGTGAACGAATCGATCCTGGCCAGCTCGACATCAAGGACACCGTGGTGTCGATCAACCGCGTGACCAAGGTGGTCAAGGGCGGCAAGAACCTGAGCTTCAGCGCGCTCGTGGTCGTCGGCGACGGCCACGGTGTGGTGGGCTACGGGGTCGGCAAGGCCAAGGAAGTGCCTTCGGCGATCAAGAAGGGCATCGAGGCCGCCAAGAAGAACCTGATCCGCGTGCCGCTGGCGGGGACGACGATTCCGCACCGCGTGGTCGGAAGGTTCGGGGCCGGCCGTGTGCTGCTCAAGCCGGCGCCGGACGGCACCGGGATCATTGCGGGTGGCGCGGTGCGCGCCGTCGTCGAGTCGGCGGGCATCACCAACATCCTCACGAAGTCGCTCGGCACGGCCAACCCGCACAACGTCGTGCGCGCGACGGTCGCCGGCCTGGGTACACTCAAGGACCCGATGCTCATCGCCCGGATGCGCGGCAAGGAGCTCGACGAGCTGACGCGCGCGTCAGCCTAGTCGCTGAGGAAACGATGGCGAACGCGCGAATCGATTCGAAGAAGAGTGGCACCCTGAAGGTGACGCTCGTGAAGAGCCCCATCGGCTTCAACGGCCGTCAGGCCAACGTCGTGACGAGCATGGGGCTCCGGCGTATCCGTCATACGGTGGAGCTGAAGGACACGCCCGAGACACGCGGGCTGATTCACAAGGTTCGACACCTGGTGACGGTCGAGGAAAGCCAGTAGGAATCTGGTGATTTGGTAATCTGGGAATTTGGGAATTGAACTTTCTTACTGCGTGTGGGTCGTCGAGGCTGGTTGATGGTGTTCGAGCAGTGTCGAGTTACCCGGATGCAGTAAAGAGGTTCAATTCCCAGATTCCCAGATTCCCCAATTGCCAAATGCTCGAAGGTACACATGTCACTGCATGATTTGAAGCCCCCCAAGGGGGCCAAGCACGCGAAGAAGCGCGTCGGCCGCGGCCAGGGGTCTGGCAACGGCAAGACGGCGGGCCGCGGGCACAAGGGTGCGAAATCGCGATCGGGCTTCAAGTTCAAGCGCGGGTTCGAGGGCGGCCAGATGCCGTTGCACCGGCGCGTCCCGAAGCGCGGCTTCCATAATCCGTTCCGTGTCGAGTACGAGGTGGTCAACCTCGACACCCTCGGCCTGCGCTTCGACGCCGGGACCGAAGTCACCCCGGATCTGCTTCGCGATCGCGGGCTGGTCTCGGGCAAGGGGCTGGTCAAGGTGCTGGCGCGCGGCGACGTCGGGAAGGCGCTCACCGTGCGGGCGCACAAGTTCAGCGGCAAGGCAGCGGAGAAAATCGCGGCCGCCGGCGGCGCGGCGGAAGCCATCGGCTAGCAGAACACCATGGATAGCCTGACGAACCTCTTTGCGGTCTCGGAGCTGCGCAAGCGGGTGCTCTTCACCCTCGGCTTGCTGGCGGTGTATCGCGTGGGGTCTCGCATTCCGACTCCCGGGATCAATCCCGAGGCGCTCGCCGAGATGGCGCGGCAGCTTCAGGGCACGATGTTCGGCCTCTACGACATGTTCTCCGGGCAGAACCTGTCGCAGGTCACGATCTTCGCGCTGGGCATCATGCCCTACATCAGCGCGTCGATCATCCTGCAGCTGCTGACCGTGGTCGTGCCCTGGCTGGAGCGGCTGTCGAAGGAAGGCGATCTCGGGCGGCGCAAGATCACGCAGTACACGCGCTACGGCACGATCCTCCTCGCCGTCGTGCAGTCTCTGGGCATTGCGATCTTCCTGGAGCGCCAGACCGGCATCCTGGGCGGTCTCCCGCTCGTGTACGAGCCGGGCTGGGGCTTCCGTCTGATGACGGTGCTGACGCTGACGACGGGCACGTGCTTCGTGATGTGGCTGGGCGAGCAGATCACCGAGCGCGGCATCGGCAACGGCATGTCGCTCATCATCTACGCAGGCATCGTCGTCGGCCTGCCGTCGGCGGTGCTGGCTACGCTGGAGCAGATGGGCACCGGACAGATCGGGCTCATCCGGATCGCGGTGCTGCTCGTGATGATGGTCGCCGTGATCGGGGTCATCGTCTTCGTCGAGCGCGGCCAGCGGCGTGTCACGGTGCAGTACGCCAAGCGGGTCGTCGGCCGGCGGATGTATGGCGGGTCGAGCACGCACATCCCGCTCAAGGTGAACACCGGCGGCGTGATCCCGGTCATCTTCGCCTCGTCGCTCCTCGCCTTCCCGGCGACGATTGCGCAGGCGTTTCAGGGTGAATGGGCGCTGATGGTGGGCGATCAGCTGCGGCAGGGCATGCCGCTCTACGTGCTGCTCTACGTGACGCTGATCATCTTCTTTGCGTACTTCTACACGGCCATCATCTTCAAACCGGATGACGTCGCCGACAACATGCGGAAGTACGGCGGGTTCATCCCGGGCATCCGGCCCGGCAAGCGGACCGCGGAATATATCGACACGATCCTGACCCGGCTGACGCTCGACGGCGCGCTGTACCTCGCGCTCGTGGCGATGCTGCCCGAGATCCAGTTGAGCGGGTACCAGGACGCCCCGATTCCGATCATCGGCGAATGGCTCGACGCGTACATCCCGCAGTATGTGACCC
>JBFWPD010000091.1:0-11227 GCA_050250175.1 Vicinamibacterales bacterium | reverse complement strand
CCTGGAGCCAGAGCGTGTACGGCGGCATCGAGAGCGTGGCATCTTCCCGCATGAGCGACACCAGACCATCCACGTCGTAGCGATCGAAGGCCTCCACGTAGCGCTCGAGCAACTTCGTCTGCTCGTCCGACAATCCATCAGGTTCCGGCGGACGTTCCGCTTCGCGGCTGGCGAGCGTCGCGCGCGCCCGCTGAAGCGCGCTGTTGACGGCCGGTGCGCTCGTCTCGAGGCAGTCCGCAATCTCCGCAGCCGACCAGCCGAGCACCTCTGAAAGCAGCAGGGCCGCGCGCTGGCGCGGCGGAAGGTGCTGCAGTGCGGCCACAAACGCGAGCCGGATGCTCTGACGCAGCACCGCCTGCTCGTGCGGATTGTCAGTGGAAGGCAGCGCAGTCACGTCGGGAATCGGTTCGAGCCAATGCGTTCGCGGCCTCTCTTCCAGCATGTCTTCAACGGTCCCGGCGGGACCTTCTTCCATCGGGCGCGCCCGACGCGACCTGGCGGACAGCGCGTCAAGACACACGTTCGTGGCAATCCGATGCAACCACGTCTTGACCGACGACCGCTCCTCGAAGCGGCCAAGGTTCCGCCACGCCCGCACCATCGTCTCCTGCACGGCATCTTCGGCGTCGAACGCGGATCCGAGCATGCGGTAGCAGTGGCCGACGAGCGCCGGACGATGCATCTCCAGCTGGGCAACATCAACAGACATGCACGTCTGATATCACCAGCCAGTCGCGGAGGTCAACGCGACTGCAACACTTCGGCGAACCCTCCACCTCGAGCATGGCTTCCACCCACGGCTGGCATCCGCGTTGCGTGCGCTCAACGGCTTCAGGGGGCAGAGAGCCACTATGACCACACTCGCACGCGATGTGATGACGACAAATCCTGTGTGCTGTACGACCACGACGACGCTGGATCAGGTGGCACGACTGATGGCCCAGAACGACTGCGGCGAGATTCCCGTTCTCGACGGCGGTCAACTGCCGATAGGCGTCATCACCGATCGCGACATCGTGTGCCGTGTCGTCGCAGAGGGACGAAACCCCGCAGCGCACACCGCCGAAGAGTTCATGTCGCAGCCGGTCGTCACCGTCAAGGCGGAGACACCCGTCCCGGAGATCCTGACGATCATGGAGAAACATCAGATCAGACGGATCCCGGTCGTCGACGACATGGGCTGCTGCGCCGGAATCATTGCCCAGGCCGACCTCGCATGGACGCGGGGCGAGCACGAAGTCGCAGAGCTCGTCCGGGAAGTCTCACGGGAGACGGGCCGCGAGTCGCGCTAGTGATGCGGGCGGCTCGCCGGCAGGCTATGCCGCTCTCGCGTAGAGCAGTGCAACCGGAAGGGTCTCGAATACCTTCGTGAGGGGAAGCCGTCCGGCGTCGAGTCTGATGGCTTCACCCGTCAACAGATGAGTGAACTCCAGAGCGCCCAGGGCGTCCCCGGGCACCAGCAGGCTCGTCGAGTTCCAGCCTTCCGGCGGAAGGCCCACCACCAGTCGCGGGACAATCGCTATCAGGATCTCTGAACCACTCCGCCGTGCGAAGGACACGACGTGCTGCGAAGCTGCGCCTTCGGCCGCGAGCGCTTCGTACGCACCGTCGAGGAGAAGCGCCTGGTGCTCGTGGCGAAAGCGCAGTCCTCTCGCCGTTGTCAGCAGTTTGATTCGTCCGCTCTCCCAGCTCTCGAGCAGTGCCCTGACCTCGTCAATGGCGCCGTCCCCAGCCTCGAGGCGCCGCAGGAGGGGCATCAGTTCGGACAGTGCGGTCCGGCGCAACGCGAAGTCGACTGGACGGCGGTTGTCGGGATCGACGAGGTTGAGATCCCAGAACTCGGATCCTTGATAGAAGTCCGGAACGCCCGGAGATGCAATCTTCAGGACGAGTTGCGACAAGGAGTTGACCATGCCCGCTCTCGCAACCCGCCGGGCAAACGGCACGAACGAGGCAAGGAACCGCGGCGCAGTGCGGCCGCTCAGCGTCCGGCCGACGAAAATCGACACGGCTCGTCCGTACTCCGGCGCCTCGTGAATCCAGCTGGTATTGACCTTCGCCTCGCGCACGGTCTTCTGCATGTAGGCTTCGACTCTGTCGGCGACGTCCTGCGGCGCCTGGGCGACCGTGGACGACGCGTCAGTCTGGGCCGGCCATGTCCCGAGAAGGCCCTGATAGAAGAGGTATTCGTCGTTTCTGTCGGGCGCCCAGCTTCCCTGCAGCTTGGTGCGATTGCGTCCGTTGATTCGCATCCACGACGCCACCAGCCGCCGCCACTCGTCGGGGACCTCTGACAGCGCGGCAATGCGAACACGCGCGTCCTCGCCGCGCTTCGTGTCGTGCGTCGCGGTCGTGTGCATCTCGAGCGGCCATTCCGCGAGCGTTCGGCGATTCGCCTCGTGGAACTCCTCCGGCTCAGTCGCGGGACGGTTGGGGTGGCCGCCGACGTCGTTCGCGGACGCCAGCACGTGGTATCGGTAGAAGGCTGTGTCTTCGACGCCCTTGGCGAAAACGGGCGCAGTGAATTGCTGCACATTCATCGCGAATGCAAGCCGTTCCTGCGCCGGCTCGTCGGCCGGGCCTTCGGGACCAAATGACGGCAGCATGACCTCTCTGAAGAAGTCGAAGATCGAATCCTCCATGACCGGATTCCGGCGTCGTGCCTCTGCGACGGCTGTCTCGACGACGTCGCGATCGAAAGCGCTGGCGCCGCGGGGACTGATGTAGGTGCGGTAGACCGGGAAGCAGGCGACGACCTCGCGCAGCACGCGCCGGCAACTCGACAGCGTGAAATCCCGCCATCGCCTGTCGGCTTCAGAGATGCGATTGAGCGCGTGCGCGAGCACGTTCAGCTCGCTCGCCATCGACGTCACCATGATCGTGACGCGGCTGCGATAGGCCACTTCCTCGAACGGCTCGGTACGTCCGGTCAGACGCGTGTAGATCCTCCGCAGCTTTCGCACGTGACGCGGATCGACGAAGAGCCCTCCGACGGTGTTCAGGAATCCATAGCCGGTCGTTCCAGCGACTTTCCAGTCGTCTCCGAGACGCTCTCTGTCGGAGAGGATCTTCTCCGCCACGACATACATCGGCGCGCCGAGAAGGGCATGCAAGCGCTCGAAGTATTCGACGGGATCGGCGAGACCGTCAGGATGATCGACGCGGACGCCCGTGATGTGACCGGCATCCGCGAGCCGCTTCAGCAGAACATGCGCCGCGTCGAACACCGCCTGGTGTTCGACGCGCAGACCGACCAGCGAGTTCACGTCGAAGAACCGGCGGTAGTTGATCTCGTCGAACGCTGTCCGCCAGTAGGCAAGGCGATACGCCTGGCGTTCGAGGAACTCGTGAAGCACGTCGAACGTCTCTGGACGGCCAGGCACGCCGTTCGCTTCGACGACAGCCTGCTCCACGTGACGCGCAACCGATGGCGACTGTTCGACGACGCGCGCGAGCCGCTCGCGCGCCACTTCCTTCTCGCGCTGACGCTCGGCGATGCGGCCCGGATCGCGTTCCGTGTAGGGCGGAAGATTTTCGAGAGAGGTGAGAACACTCAGGTACTCGCGGAGCGCCGGGTCGCCTGTCAGTTCCTCCTCGAGCCGATCGATGCCGAGCTTCAGGATCCGCGGCGTCTGACGCGGATTGATCGGGAGATCCCGATCGAAATAGTGGAGATGAAGCGCTCCGTCCTGCAGCGCCAGCTGCAGCTCTCCCCGGTCGAGCGCGCGGCCATACTGATCGCCGAGAACGGGCAGCAGGACCTTGCCGATCAGCTCGTCCTTCACGGGCTGCCAGTCGATGTCGAAGAAATCCGCGAACGGCGAGCTCGGCCCGTTCTCCAGGACATCGCGCCACCAGGGGTTCGACCGCGAATCGGCGGCCATGTGATTGGGAACGATGTCCACGATGTGCCCAAGGCCCGCGGCCTTCAGGGCATTGCAGAACTCCACGTAATCCGCTTCGGTCCCGAGCTCTGGATTGAGCTGGCTGTGATCGCAGATGTCGTACCCATGAAGGCTGCCCGGGTTCGCTCTGAAGTGCGGCGAGCTGTAGCAGTCGCTGACGCCAAGCGCCGCGAGATAAGGCACGAGGTCGCACACGTCTCGAAATGCGAAGCCGCGATGCAGCTGCACGCGGTACGTGCTGCTTGGCCGCCGGGCTGGCACGAGTGGTGTCACATGTGCCTCAGAATGACTGATGCCGGACCATCGAAACCCAGGAGGCGCTGGTCTGCTCCGGTCAGCCGGCCGGTGGACGAGCGCTCAGCCCCTCCAAAGCGGGGATCGTCGGTGTCCAGCAGCAGCGTGCAGGCGTCTGGAAGATGCATCGTGACTCTGCCGGTGCGGTGGCGCTCCGGCAGGTGGACGACGAGAGTCAGAGCGTCTCGCCCGGCGCTCCGCTTCACGGACAGACACGACGCCTCGTCGTCCACGGCAACGTCCAGGGTGCTGCTCGCTTCGAGTGCCGCGTCCTGGCGCCGAATCGCCAGGAGCGCCCTGTACAGGGCGAGCACGCCGCCGTGGGACGTCTGCCGACTCTCGTCCCAGTCAAGGCGGCTCATCGTGAACGTCGAGATGGCCTGAGGATCGGGTATTCGAGCCCTGGCGCCGGGATCGGCGAACTGATCGAAGCGCGCGAACTCGGCGCGCCGGCCCTCCGTTACCAGACGGCCGAGTTCGGCCTCGTGATCCGTGAAGTACAGAAACGGCGACGACGACGCCCACTCCTGTCCCATGAAGAGGAGTGGCGTCTCGGGAAGAAAGAGCAACAGCGCGCTCAGGGCGCGGAACGTCTGGAGCGAGACCGACGCCGTGAGACGATCGCCAAATGCCCGGTTGCCAACCTGATCGTGGTTCTGCAGGCAGATGACCATGCGCTGACGCGGAACGCCGGTTGTCTCCGTGCCGCGAGCCTCTCCTCTGTAGCTCGAAAACTGACCGCTGTAGAGCCACCCCGCGCGAATCGTCTCGGCCAGATCGCGCAGCGAGCCGGAGTAGTCGGCGTAGTAGCCGTCCGCATCGCCGGCCGCCCTGCGCCGCACCTGGTGATGAAAATCGTCGGCCCAGACGGCGTCGAGCCCCCAGCCGCCGCTGCCCGCGGGGGTGACGATGGTCGAGAGGTTCCGATCGTCTTCTGCAATGACGAGAACGGTCCGGCCCGGCGCAGACGCTTTGAGCCGCGCGGTCAGCTCTTCGAGGAAGTGCGGCGACGATCCGTCATGAATCGCATGGGTCGCGTCCAGACGGAAGCCGTCGACGTGATACTCGTGCAGCCAGTGCAGCGCGTTCTCGATGAAGAATTCGCGCACGCCCCTGGAATCCTTCCCATCGAAGTTGATCGCGTCGCCCCAGGGGTTATGGTGCGTCTTCGAAAAGAACCGCGGACTGAAGGCGGCGGCGTACGCGCCGTCCGGCCCCAGATGGTTATAGACGACGTCGAGGACCAGCGCCAGACCAAGCGAGTGCGCGCGATCGACCAGCGCCCGGAGATCGTCTGGCGTGCCATACGCCGCTGACGGCGCAAAGAGACTCGCGCCGTCGTAGCCCCAGTTGCGCGAGCCCGGCGCGGCGGCGACAGGCATGAGCTCGATCGCCGTCACACCCAGTCCTGCGAGGTAATCGAGGCGCTCCGTCACGCCGGCAAAGGTCCCGGCCGGCGTGAAGGCTCCCACGTGCAGCTCGTAGAAGACGGCCCGCTCCAGCGCGACGCCGCGCCACGTCGCGTCGGACCACGTGAAAGCATGCGGGTCGACGATCGCGGATGGTCCATGCACGCCGAGCGGTTGAGATCTCGATGCAGGATCCGGAAAGGGCCCCTCGCCATCCGGCGAGTACACGTAGAGCTCACCGGGCGCCACGCCCGGGACATCTGCCTCGAACACTCCAGCATCCCGGAGCGCGAGCGCGAGCTCGCGGCGTCCGCTCCCGAGTGGATCGAGCACGAGGCTGACCCGGGAACGCGTGGGCGCCCAGACACGGAAGTGCGCGTGCGCACGATCGAGCCACGCTCCAAGCGATGGCGTCCATCGCGCCGCGTGGGGACGAGCTATTGTCGAGTCAGTGCCGGATGAGGGTTGTGGGTGGGACATGCCGTCAGAGGCCGATCGTATCGCAGCGCGCAGCACCGCCGCCCGGACGCTGGGACTCGTCAGAGCAGCGGTGCATCGCGGCGAACGCGCCTCTAGATCGGCGGAGCGTACGGTTCCTTGGTCGAGCGCATCCAGGTATCGACCTCGCGCTGTGCTTCGTCACGCGCGATTCCGTAGCGCTCCTGCACCCGACCGATGAGCTGCTCCGCACGTCCCTGAATCTGATCGAGGTCGTCGTCCGTGAGCTTTCCCCAACGTTCACGGATCGTCCCTGTGAGCTGCTTCCACTGTCCCTTGAGCGTATCTTCGTTCATATCTGCCTCCCCGCAAGCCGACAGAAAGCACACACGATGCCAGAGCGTTACTTCTTCTTCCTGCCGGCTCTCGCCGAGCGCGTCTTCGGAGGCACCGTCGCGCCCTTGCTGCGCGCCTCGCTCAAGCCGATCGCAATCGCCTGTTTGCGGCTCTTCACTTTCCTCCCGGAACCTGAGCGCAGCGTGCCCTTCTTCTTCCGTCGCATCGCGCTCGCCACCGTCTCTGACGCCTTCTTCGAATAGCGTTTCTTTGCCACAGGCTCACCTCGTGGTGTACCGCGTAGCGCGGGCTGGAGCACGTCATGCAGAAATGGATCCGCCTTCATCCGGGCGCTGGACTTTGATACGCGGGCGTCGCTCGAGCGAACACATCCATTGCGGCGCAACAGTGGCGAGCCGATTGCACCAGACTCGTTGTCATCTGATCGGAGTCTTGTCATGGCACGAGCAATCTGGACCGGCACACTCTCTTTCGGGCTGGTGAGCATTCCTGTCGAAGTCCACACTGCGGTCCGGGAACTGCGGCCCCGGTTCCGGCTGCTTCACGCGAAGGACCGCTCCAGGGTGAACTTCGAGCGCGTCTGCCAGAAGGAGGGCAAGAAGGTCGCGTGGGGCGACCTCGTGAAGGGCTACGAATACGAGAAGAATCGGTTCGTCGTCCTCACCAAGGAAGACTTCGAGACCGCCGCGCTCGAGAAGACGCGGCGCATCGACATCCTCGATTTCGTCAAGTCCGACGCGCCCGACGATCGGTTCTTCGACAAGCCGTACTACCTGGTCCCGCGCAAGGGAGGAGAGTCGGCGTACGCGCTGCTCCGCGAGGCAATCCACGACTCCAGCCGCATGGGCATCGCGAAGTTCATCATGCGGGAGGTCCAGCACCTGGCGGCTGTCGAAGCCATCGGTGACGCACTCGTCCTCTCGATCCTGCGGTTCTCCGACGAGCTCGTCGATACCGCGTCGCTGTCGTTCCCGAGCGGCAGGGGCATCAAGAAGAAGGAGCTCGAGATGGCGACGACGCTTGTCGAGCATCTCGCGGCCGAGTGGGACCCCGACAAGTACGAAGACGACTACCGCGAGAACATCATGCGGGTCATCAAGGCCAAGCTGAAGGGCAAACCCGCCGATCTCGTGAGCGACGAGCAGCCGCGCGCCGCCAACGTCGTCGATCTGATGGAACGGCTGCGCCGGAGCCTCGAGGGATCGGGCACCCGCAAGACACGCTCAGCGTCCGCACGGACGGCCAGAAAAGCGAAGAAGAAGACAACACGACGCCGCGCCGCGTGACGCGCGGAGGCCATTACCCCCGAGGGCGCGATGACACAGCAATTGGAGCAGCCGAAGCCGCCGTTTCCTCCGCAGCACCAGCGGAAGCCTGGCCTCGAATCCGCGATTGAGCCCGCTCCCAGATACGAGGCAACTGCGTACCGCGCCGCCGGCAAGCTCGATGGACAGGTCGCGCTCGTCACGGGCGGAGACTCGGGCATCGGCCGCGCGGTCAGCCTGCTCTTCGCGCGCGAGGGCGCCGATGTCGCCATCATCTACCTGCACGAAGAAGAGGACGACGCACAGACAACGGCCGCGGCCATCGAGGCGCACGGACGGCGCGCGCTGATCATTCCTGGCAACGTCACAGACTTCGATTTCTGCGTGCGAGCGGTCGAACAGACTGTCGAGACACTCGGCCGGCTCGACGTCCTCGTGAACAACGCGGCCTTCCAGCAGCACCAGCCGAGCATGGAGGACCTGTCGATCGATCAGTGGGATCAGACCTTCCGCACGAACATCTACGGGTATTTCTTCATGGCGAAGGCGGCGCTGCCCCACCTGAAACGCGGCGCCTGCATCATCAATTGCGGGTCGATCACCGGGCTCGAGGGCAGCGCACAGCTCCTCGACTACGCTTCGACCAAGGGCGCGATTCACGCCTTCACGAAATCGCTGGCGCAGAACCTCATCGATCGCGGCATCCGTGTGAACTGCGTCGCTCCCGGTCCGGTCTGGACACCGCTCAACATCGCCGACCGGCCCGCCCGGGACGTGTCGAAGTTTGGCGCGGAGACACCCATGGAACGGCCGGCGCAGCCGGAGGAAGTCGCTCCAGCGTTCGTCTTCTTCGCGTCCGGCGCCGACTCGGGCTACATCACGGGCGAAGTGCTGACGCTGCTCGGCGGCGGGACAACCGCAGCGTGACCCGGCCGCGCCCGCTCCTCACGTCGTCGTCTGCTCCGCGGCTGCCGGCGAGGGATCGGCCTCGTCTTCCCTGACGGTTTTCGCGGCTTCCGGCGACGAGACCGGCGGCGACACCGTCGCGGCGACGAGCTCGTCGAGCGGGTGCCTGGTCCGGACCGCGGTCAGTTGAGCCTCGTCAGTTACGTCGAGGCGCAGCGGCGTGATCGAGATCCATCCCTGCTCCACTGCCCACCGATCGGTGCCCTCTTCCGCCCCTTCGATGGGTTCGACGGTGAACCAGTATCGATCCCGCCCGAGCGGATCCTTCGTCGGGACGATCTTGCCGTCGTAACGCCGCACCGACGCGCGTGTCCAGACCAGACCGCGCGGCTGGCGCGGGATATTCACGTTCATCAGCGGCAGCTGCACGTCGAAGAGGGTCTGCAGCACCCTCTTGATCCACGGCTTGTAGGGGGAGAAATCCGGCTCGGCGCCCGCGGGGCCGCTGATCGCGACGCCGCGCATCCCGAGAAGCACCGCCTGCTTTGCCGCGGCCAGCGTCCCCGAGTGCCAGATCGAGTTTCCGAGGTTGAACCCGAGATTCATTCCCGAGAGCACCAGATCCACCTTCTCCCAGAGATGCGTCCCGAGCGCCACGCAGTCGGCTGGTGTCCCGTCGACGCGATAGGCCTTCAGTCCATGGACGTGCGTCTCACGGTACGCCAGCGGACGCGATGCCGTGATCGCGTGGCCGGTGGAGGATCGCTCGACATCTGGAGCGACGATCCTCACGGTGCCAAACTCGGCGGCAACCTCGGCCAGCGCCGCTATGCCAGGGCTGTAGATCCCATCGTCATTCGAGACCAGGATGCGCATGAGACGGGTGTTGCAAGGCGTTCGCCAAACCGCGCGGCTCGGTTCTTGAATGACTTGATGGGGTAGGACGTGTCGTGAAGGTATCGCTGCTGCACAACGAGAAGGCCGGCTCGAGTGTCACCCTGAACGAGATTGCCGATGCGATCGAGCGCCACGGACACGACATCATTGCGGTCGTCGAGCGGCACGACGATCAGGACGAACTGCTCGACCCTGGCTCCGAGTTGATCGTCGTCGCCGGAGGGGATGGGACGATTGCGTCCGCAGCGCGTGTGCTCGCCGGCCAGGACCAGCCTCCGCCGCTGGCCATACTTCCAATCGGCACGGCGAACAACATCGCAAGCAGCCTGCGAATCGTCGGTCCGCTCACCGAGCTCGTGGGACGCTGGGACGCGGCGCGCCGGATGCCGCTCGATATCGGCGTCGCGTCAGGCGATTGGGGGCGCCGGTATTTCGTGGAAGCCGTCGGCGGAGGGCTGATTCCCGCAGGCATCAGGATGGTGCAATCGCGCAAGGCAGACGAGCACGGCGATCCCTCGGACAAAGTCGAGCGCGCCCAGGCCCTCTTTCGCGACGTACTCGACACGCTCGAGCCATCGCACCTCACGATCGACATGGACGGCACCACGCTGACCGGAAGGTTCCTGATAGTCGAGGTGCTCAACATCAAGTCTGTGGGACCGAACCTCGATCTGTGCTCTGACGCCAATCCGTCCGACGGCTACTTCGCGGTGGTCGTGGCCGCCGAGAGTGACCGGAGCCTGGTGGACGACTACCTCAGGCACCTCGCCGAGTCGAGCGAAGCCCGATTGCGCCTGCCGGTGCACCGGGCCCGCAAGGTGACGATTCAGGGGCTGCCAGCGATGCACCTCGACGATCGCGTCGTGACACTGGACGAAAGTGCCGCGGTCTCAATGACGATCATCGAAGGCGCACTCGAGGTGCTCGTTTAGCGCCTGCCCTGTTTGTCTTCCTGATCGCCTGGCTGCTCGCCGACGAGCACGAGAACTGCCGACGGAGGGCCTTCCCCGAAGACCGTTTGCGTCGCGTGCTTCCACAGCTCACAGGCTCGACATCGGGCTGCCGCGGCCCTGCGCATCTCGTAGGTCGCGCCTGCGGGCAGGCGCCCGGCCGGATGGACCGCCCGGTTCTCGCGCGGTCCATCCGGCACGCTAAGCCTGTGGCCGTTCTTCACCTGGCGCCTTCGAGACCGTCTCCTCCACGAAGGATGTCCCGCAGCCACCATTCCTGCTTCTCGTAGATCTGCACGAGCTTCGACAGGAGATCGACGGTGCCTGGATCGTCGTGCTCTTCGGCATCAGTGACGCCCTGCCGGATTTCCTTGATGACGACGAGGGCGTTGCGATCGGCCTCTTCGATCATCTCGCGCATGTTCGCGTCCGGCTCGTCGGACGACGTCACGCTGCACAGGTCGAGGATCCGATTGAGGTGCGAGGGCGGATTCTGTCCGATCATCCGGATCCGCTCGGCCAGCGGATCGAGGCTCTCCCTCACGTCGTGGGCGAACTCGTCGAACATCTTGTGATAGTCGCGGAAATGCGGGCCGAACGTCTGCCAGTGATACCGCTTGTAGTTCGCGTACAAGACGAACGCATTCGCCGCCTGCCGCATCAGCTGCTCGACGACGGGATTCTTCTCGCTGTTTTCTGCCGACAGTTCCTTTTGCAGATTCCTGACGTCGCCCGCTGGCGACGCCTGCTTGGTGCCAGGCATGACCGTCCTCCTCTGCCCTGTTTCAGGGCCCTTCGTGCCGCTC
>JBFWPD010000090.1:0-11236 GCA_050250175.1 Vicinamibacterales bacterium | reverse complement strand
GGATAACTGATGACTGATGTGACCACGGCGACAACGGTTTCAGGGACGCAGGCAGCGGCAGCGCCGCCTCCGGCGGTCGGCAGCGTGGACCATCTTCGCGCCCTCGAGGCGGAGAGCATCCACATCATGCGGGAGGTCGTCGCCGAGTTCGAGCGTCCGGTGATGCTCTACTCGATCGGGAAGGATTCGTCGGTCCTGCTGCGGCTGGCGCAGAAGGCCTTCCATCCCGCGCCGATCCCGTTCCCGCTGCTGCACATCGACACGACCTACAAGTTCCGCGAGATGATCGAGTTCCGCGACCAGTACCCGGCGTCGATCGGCGCGCGCCTGGTCGTGCACACCAATGCCGAGGCGATCGCCGACGGCACCCAGCCGTTCCTGGTCGGCACGCAGCGCTGCTGCGGTGCGCTCAAGACCAAGTCGCTCCTCGACGCTCTCGCGGCCGGCGGCTACGACGCGGCATTCGGCGGCGCCCGCCGTGACGAAGAGCGGTCGCGCGCCAAGGAGCGCATCTTCTCCCTGCGCGATGTCAACGGCCAGTGGGATCCGAAGAACCAGCGGCCCGAGCTGTGGCACGTGTTGAACAGCCGGGTACACAAGGGCGAGAGCATTCGGGTGTTCCCCCTGTCGAACTGGACCGAGATCGACGTCTGGAGCTATATCCACGTCGAGAGCATTCCGGTGGTTCCGCTGTATTTCGCGAAGGAGCGCGAAGTTGTCGTGCGTGGCCAGTCGCTCATCACGCTCGAGCAGTCCTTCGTGCCGTTGATGCCTGGCGAGCGGCCCCAGATGGTCATGTGCAGGATGCGCTCGCTGGGCTGCTCGCCCTGCACCGGCGCGGTGCGGTCAACGGCCGACACCGTCCCGAAGATCATCGAAGAGCTCGTCGCCACGAAGAACTCGGAGCGGCAGCTGCGCGTCATCGATCACGATCAGGACGGCTCGATGGAACTGAAGAAGCGCGAAGGGTACTTCTGATGGCCGGACTCCTTCGCATCTGCACGGCCGGAAGCGTGGACGACGGGAAGAGCACCCTGATCGGCCGCCTGCTGTACGACTCGCGTTCGGTCTACGAGGATCAGTTGCTGTCGGTCGAACAGGCTTCGAAGAATCGCACGGCGGGGCCGATTGATTTCTCCCTGTTCACCGACGGCCTGAAGGCCGAACGAGAGCAGGGGATCACGATCGACGTCGCGTACCGCTACTTCGCGACCGCTCGACGGAAGTTCATCCTCGCCGACACGCCCGGACACGAGCAGTACACGCGGAACATGGCGACGGGCGCGTCGACCGCCGAGGTCGCGATTCTCCTCGTGGACGCGCGGCATGGCGTGCGGGTCCAGTCGCGCCGGCACGCGCAGATCGCAAGGCTTCTCGGCATCAACGACTTCGTCGTTGCGGTCAACAAGATGGACCTGATCGCATTCGATCGCCGCGTGTTCGACGAGATCTCGGACGAGTTCGCGACGATCCTCGACGGCGCGCGCGTGCATCCCATCCCGTTGAGCGCGCTCGACGGCGACAACGTGATCACGCGAAGCCCGCGGACGCCGTGGTTCGACGGCCAGTCGCTCCTCGAGTACCTCGAAACGGTCGAAGTGGATCGCAGCGTCGTCGCCAAGCCTTTCAGGTTTCCAGTGCAGCTGGTCGTGCGGCCGACGCACGAGTTCCGGGGTTATGCGGGTCAGATTGTGTCCGGGACCGTGAAGGTCGGGGACACGATCACGGTGTGGCCCTCGGGGCGGACGACGCGCGTCAAACGGATCGTGACCTGGGACGGCGATCTCGACGTGGCGCGCGCGCCGATGTCGGTGACCCTGACGCTCGAAGACGAAGTCGACGTCAGCCGCGGGGACCTGATTGCGATCGGCCAGCCGCATGTGGGCCAGCGCTTTCACGCCGACATCGTCTGGATGGACGAGCGGCCGCTCGATCCGGCGAGGGTCTATCTTCTGAAGCACACGAGCAGGACGGTGACCGCAGAGGTGGATCACAGCCTGCAGCTGAACCAGATCGGCGCCGTCATGGTGAAGACGACGCGCCCGGTGATGTTCGACCGGTATGTGGAGAACCGGGGCACGGGAAGCTTCATCCTGATCGATCCGGCGACCAACTTCACGGCCGGCGCCGGCATGATCGGCGACGCGATTCACGATCACACGGCGCTCAAGGAACCGAGCGCCGCCGAGCGGCTGGCGCGCCTGGCGCGCAGTGCCGCCAGTGAAGACGAAGCGATCGAGGCGGTGCGTCGTGCACTGGAGGACCTGCTGATATGACGGCGACAGAACAAGTCATCGCGGCGTCGCTGGAGCAGGGGACCACACCCTGCATCACGTCGAGCTTCCAGGCCGAGGACATGGTCGTCACGCACATGCTGCGGGAGCTGCGGCCCGATCTCCCCGTGCTGTTCCTCGATACGTTCCATCACTTCGCCGAGACCCTGACGTATCGAGACGAGATGGCGGCGCGCTGGAACCTGAATCTGATCACCCTGCGAGCCCCGGAGCCGGAGGTGGGACTCTGGCGGACGAGTACTGACGCCTGCTGCGCCAGGCACAAGGTCGGTCCGCTGTTCTCGGCGCTCGAAGGCTACGACGTGTGGTTCACGGGACTGCGACGAGAGCAGTCGCCCAGTCGCGCCAATCTGCAGGAGCAGGAGCCGTTCCGGCTGCCAAGCGGGAAATCGATTCTCAAGGTCAGTCCGCTGGCGCGCTGGACCACGCGCGACGTGTGGATGTACGCGAAGTCGCACGACATCCCGCTCCTCAAGCTGTACGACCTCGGCTACACCAGCATCGGCTGCGAACCCTGCACGACGCTGCCCGACGACCCGAACAACGCAAGGTCCGGGCGGTGGGGCGGCCGGAAGCTGGAGTGCGGCATTCACATCGAGCCGACGCACGAATAGCGATCCGCGTCGGAAGCAGACGCGTGGAACCTGCGTGCTACACTACCGCGCGGAGACTTGTCCACGGCTGATCATCGCGTCGATCGGTTCGAGCACGGCGGTGCCACGCTCGTCGACGAACAGCTCGGCAATCCCCGCGCCCCACACCTGATCTTTCTCCACGGGTGGGGTCTCAACAGAGACAGCCTCCGCGGTATCGCCACGCTCTTCGAGCGGACGCACCGCATACACCTGATCGATCTCCCCGGATTCGGCGACGCGCCTGCGCCGCCTGACGACTGGGACACCATCACATACACGGATCTCGTCCAGCACTACCTGCTCGATCGGATCAAGGGGCCGGTCGTCTTGATCGGCCACTCGTTCGGCGGACGCCTCACGGTAAGGCTCGCGGCGCGCCGGCTCCCGCAGGTCCGCGCCGCGGTTCTGATGGGCGTTCCCGGCCTCCCGGTATCCGGATGGTCGAAGAAGCGGCTGCGCGGCTCCTGGATCCGCGGACTCCGGCGAGTGCTTCACATCGTCCGGCCGGTCACCGGATATCGCCTTCTCGAATGGCACACGCAGCGCTACGGTTCACGCGACTACCTCGCCGCCGGGACGCTCAGACGCGTTCTGGTCCGGACCGTGAACGAAGATCTGACCGAGCCGGCGCGAACCATCGAGTGCCCCGTGCTGCTGCTCTGGGGAACCCATGACGATGAGGCGCCGCCGTGGCTGGCCGAGAAGTACCGGGAGCTGATCGGCGGTCGGACGACGCTTCATCTGCTGCCGCACAAGGATCACCATCTCTACGCCGGGACCGGCGGACATCTGTGCGCGTACAAGATTCGCGCGTGGCTCTCACGGGACGGTCAGGCTTCAGGCGACGGGCTACAGGCTCCAGGGTCCGGGCTGCAGGCGTCAGGACGTGGCCATGTCTAGCGTCTGGGTGATGGTCGGCGCGGTTGCTGCCGCGCACCTGTATCTCGCCTGGCACCGCCTGCTCGCATACCTTCGATACTTCCAGCAGGACGGGTACGAAGCGATGCGCTTCATCCGCTGGACGGGCATCCGGCCATTGCTCGACCCGGCGCTCTGGCTGTCGATCGGATGCCTGTGGCTGGTCGCTCGCGGGCCGCTGATCGCGGGGACTGTATTTGTGCTGTGTGCCGTGCTGCTGGCCAGGGTGCAGCCCGATCCAAGGCGATCCGGAAAGATTCCGCTTCGCCTGACCTGGCGTGCGACACGCGTCCTGACCGTCGCGCTGATTCTCTCGTGGGGCTTCTGGCTCGTGGCCGTGTGGATGGCGCCCTCGACGATGCGAGGGGCACTGATGGCATCGGCCACGATCTTTCTGGCGACTCCGCTGGCGCTCGTCGCCGCCAACGCGCTCCTCGAGCCGTACGAGGCCGCGATCCAGCGCCGGTACGAGGCCGATGCCGTCGCACGCCTCCAGACCGTCGCACCTCTCGTCGTCGGAATCACGGGGAGCTACGGCAAGAGCAGCACGAAGGCGATGCTGGCGCACATTCTCCAGTACAAGGATCCGACGCTGGCGGCGACGGGCAGCATCAATACGCTGATGGGCCTGACGAGGCACATCCGCGAGAACCTGGTGCGCGGCCACCGCTTCATGATCGTGGAGATGGGTGCTTTCTCCGTGGGATCGATCCGGCGCCTGTGCGAGTTCACGCCTCCATCGGCCGCGATCGTGACGGCGGTGGGGGATATGCACCTCGAACGCTTCGGTTCGCTCGAGGCCATCGTCCGCGCCAAGGGAGAACTGGCCGACGCGTTGCCCGACGGCGGGTTGCTCGTCGTGAATGCCGATTCGCCGGGCGCGCTCCGCATCGCACGTGAGCATGGGACCAGGCGGGTGCTCCTCTACGGAGAGAGCTCGCAGGAGCGTCTCGATACCCGCCTCGAGAATGTCGAGTTCACCCGCAAGGGCACGACATTCGATCTGCGGACGCGGGACCGCGTTTATGCGTGCTTCACGCCCCTGCTTGGGCGGCCGATCGTGTTGAACATCGCCGGGGCGTTCACGCTGGCGCAGGCGCTCGGCGTCGATCCGGATGTGATCGTTGGAGCCATCCGTACGCTCGCTCCGGTTGCCAATCGTCTCGAGGTCGTGGAGGAGCAGGGGATTACCTGGGTGCGCGACGCGTACAACTCGAATCAGTTCGGGTTCAGGGCGGCCCTGGAGGTTGCCGCGGCACTCCCTGCGGCCCGCCGGTTCCTCGTCACGCCAGGGGTCGTCGAGCTCGGCACGGAGCAGTTCGCCGTCAACCAGCAGCTGTCGCACGAAGCTGCTGCCGTGTGCGACATGACCGTCGTGGTCGCGAAGACCAATCGGGACGCGTTCATCGCCGGCCATCGAGCCACGGGTCGCGACGGTCAGCTCGTGCCCGTCAGCGGTCGCGCGGAAGCCTTCCGCTGGCTGAAGGAGAACGCGAGACCCGGCGATCTCGTGATTCTGGAGAACGACCTGCCCGACCTCTATGAAAAGGATTCGGGGCTCTTCTGGTGAAGGAGTGTCGATGAGCCTTTCAGGTACTCCAGCTCCAAGAACTGTCGCCGTGCTCTTCGGCGGCCGGTCGCTCGAACACGATGTGTCGATCGTGAGCGGACTGCAGGTGTTGCACGCGCTCGACCCCGACGCCTTTCGTACGATCCCGATCTACGTCGATCAGTCGCTCAAGTGGTGGGTTGGCGACGACCTCTGGGATCGCGCGCGGTTCAAGACCGGCGGCCCGGATCGGTCGCGGCTGACGGAGGTCGCCCTCAGTCCGGCCTTCGGGACATCCACGCTCGTGCCGGTCAGTGCGGCGCCATGGGATCGCCTCCTGGGACGGGTGGGTGAGATTCGGGTTGATGTCTTTCTCCCGGTGATCCACGGCACCTACGGAGAGGATGGCGCCCTGCAGGGACTCTTCGAGCTTGGCGGCTGTGCGTATGTGGGCGGAGGCATCCTGGCGTCGGCGACCGGCATGAACAAGCGGGTTACCAAGGTGCTCGCCGCGCACGCGGGCGTCCCGGTTGTTCCCTGGCTGTCGTGCGATCGCAGCATGCTGACGCGCGAGCCGGCGTGGCTGCGGCAGCTGCCCGCGAGAGTCGCGCGCCACCTGCGATGGCCGACCATCGTCAAGCCCTGCAATCTCGGATCGAGCGCGGGCGTGACCGTCGCCGCCACGCCTGATGAATTGATCGCCGGCGTCCTGAAAGTGTTCGAGTTCGACAGCGAAGCCCTGATCGAGCCCTTCATCAGCAACAGGCTCGAGATCAACGTCGCGGTGGCGGGGCTGGAGGCTCCCGTAGCGTCGATCACCGAGATGCCCGTCACGCACCAGGAGTCGCCCCTCACGTTCAGCGAGAAGTACAAGCAGCAGGGACGCAAGAGCGTCGGGTCGAGCCAGGGGATGGCGAGCGCGGTGCGGGTGCTTGATCCCGAACAGCTGCCGGAGGAGATGAGGCGGAGAGCGCAGGAGCTGGCCGTCACCGTCTTCTCGACGCTGGGGTGTGAGGGAATTGCCCGTATCGATTTCCTCATCGACGCGGACGCGAACGAGCTGCTGTTCAACGAGATCAACACCGTGCCCGGATCGCTCGCCTTCTATCTCTGGTCGGCTGCACCGCATTACTGGACGATGACCGAGCTCCTCGGACACCTGATCGAACGGGCCGAGCGTGTCCAGGCCACGAAGCGCGGCCTGCAGCGCACACCGCCTGCTGACCTTCGGCTGTTGACCTAAGCCCCAGTACCTGAGTCAGATCTGCACGTTTGTTCGGTCCAGCCTTGATTTTCTCGCCTTGCTAAGCAATAATTTTGAGTGTTCAAAATGGGTGCAGGCCGCTGGATCCCAGTCTCGCTCACGACGCGCCGCGCCTGGCTGAAGACGGCCGGGCTTGGGTCGCTCATCGGCGCCGCCGGGCTGTCGCGGTCGATGCAGGGGCAGTCGCCCACGCGCGACCTCGCAGGACGCCTGCACGGCGCGCACGACATGGGGCCGATCGGACGCGTGTCGACAGAGGCCTTCGACCCTTCCGTTTTCCTTCGGACAAGCAACTTTTCCAGCCTCGCGGCGGCCGATCGCGCACGGTTCTATCGCGAGACACCGCGGCCTGACGGTTCACTCCTCCGCGAGTACGACCTGATTGCGGTCGATCGTGAGATCGAGATCGCGCCGGGAATCTTCTTTCCGGCCTGGACGTACAACGGCTCGGTCCCCGGACCCACCATCCGCGCGGTGGAAGGCGACCGGCTCCGCATCAACTTCCTGAACCAGAGCGAGCACCCGCACACGATTCATTTCCATGGCTGGCATCCGCCTGACATGGACGGCTCGCTTGCCGGGCACGAAGTGCGTCCCGGCCAGCGGTTCGTGTACGAGTTCGACGCCGATCCGGCAGGTCTGCATCTCTATCACTGCCACACGGTTCCGCTGAAGCGGCACATTCACAAGGGACTGTACGGGACGTTCATCATCGACCCGCGAACGCCGCGCGCTCCAGCCGACGAGCTCGTCATGGTGATGAATGCCTTCGACACGAACTTCGACGGGGAGAACGAGGTCTACGCCGTCAACACCGTGGCGCACCATCACATGCACGAGCCGATTCGGGTGCGTGTCGGCGAGCTGGTGCGCATCTATCTGGTGAACCTGACGGAGTTCGACCTGATCAACAGCTTCCACCTGCACGGCATGTTCTTCGATGCGTGGCGGACGGGCACGGCCGGGTCTCCCATGGAGCACACCGACACACTGATGCTCTGCCAGGGGGAGCGCGCCATCCTCGAGACGACGTTCCGGTATCCGGGCGATTTCATGTTCCACGCGCACCAGAGTGAGTTCGCCGAGCTCGGGTGGATGGGGCTGTTCCGCGCGGAGGGAGCTCGCCGTGAAACCTGAGGGAGCGCTGCAGACGCTCCGCCGCGCCGTCGTGCCGCTGCTGCTTCTGGCCGCGCTCGTCGCCATCATCCTGAGGATGGGTCCAGCCGACACCGTCAGGGGGGACAACTATCCGCCTGTGGAGGTGCTCTCGTTTCAGCGCGTCGTGCTGACGCCCGAAGGCATCACGGCGACGATTCTCAACGACGGACCGGATCCCGTGACGATCGCCCAGGTCGCCGTGGACGATGCGTTCTGGGCGTTCCAGGCGGATGCGGGAACGACCCTCGACCACCTGCAGCGGACGCGCCTGACGATTCCGTATCCGTGGGTGCACGGCGAAACGCACGTGGTCAAGCTGATGACCGCAACGGGCATGACGTTCGAGCATGAAATCGCGGTGGCCGTGGAGACTCCATCCCCCAGCGCGCGCATGGCCGGCATCTTCGTCCTGATCGGACTGTATGTCGGGGTCATCCCGGTGGCGATCGGGCTGCTCTGGTATCCGCTCATGTCGGTGCTCGGCCGCCGGGGCCTCGACTTCGTACTGGCACTGACGATCGGGCTGCTGCTGTTTCTGTTCGCCGACTCGCTTCAGGAAGGCTTTGAGTCCGCCCTGGCCCTGCCGGCCTCGTACCAGGGGCTCGCACTCCTGGTGCTGGGAGCCGTCGGCGCGTATCTGTCGCTCGATGCCCTCGGCGCCTGGCTCAAGACGCGGCGCGCCAAAGCGGCGGACGGGCGAAGCAGCGGGTGGGTCCTTGCGCTGCTCATGGCCATCGGCATCGGACTCCACAACTTCGCCGAGGGGCTCGCGATCGGTGCCGCCTTTGCGCTTGGCGAGGCAGCGCTCGGCACGCTGCTCATCATTGGCTTCATGCTGCACAACGCGACCGAGGGACTGGCGATCGTGGCGCCGCTCGGCAGCGATCGCGTGCGATTCCGGGATCTCGTCTGGCTCGGCCTGATCGGCGGGGCGCCGACGATCGGTGGGGCGCTCCTCGGAGGTCTGTTCTACTCGCCTGTGCTGTCCGTTCTGTTCCTGGCAATGGGCGCGGGCGCGATCGCCCAGGTGCTGGCGCAGATTGCCAGACAGGTGGCGGGCCAGCGGCCTGTCGAACAGTTCCTGGCGACGGCGCCGGCGCTTGCGGGGCTGCTCGCTGGTTTCAGCGTCATGTACGCAACGGGGATGATCGTCGGATGAAGCGCCTCTCTCGTCACACACGCCTGACTGTCCTGGCCGCGATGCTCCTCGTCACGCTCGGGGCAGCGCTGCTGCCGCTCGCAGCCAATCGGGCGGAACCTCGCGAGATCGAGATCGAGATTCGAGACATGGCTTTTCACCTTGCCGGCGATTCGATGCCGAATCCTGAGATTCGCGTGGCGCCAGGGGAGGAGATTGTCTTCGTCGTTCGCAACGGCGACTCGGGGATCGTGCACGACTTCTCGGTCCCTGCCTGGGACGGATCGACCCGTCGCCTGCGGACGGGCGAGTTGGACCGCATCGTGTTCACCGCGCCGCGGCAGAAAGGGACGGCTCTCTATCTCTGCAGGCCGCATTCCGAGCTGATGCGCGGAACATTGATCGTGGAGTGACACGGGATCTGGGAAACCTGCAGACTTGAAGTCTGGGAATCTGAGATGTGAAGATTCCCAGATTTGCAGATTCCCAGATCTCTAGTACCTTCTCTTCTGCTGACGGATGATGTCGAAGCGGGCGGTATCCGCGATCGCCATGACCGCCAGCACGCCCGCCTGCACCGGGTCCGAGATGACCATGTCGGCGACGTCCGGCACGCGCCCTGCCTGATTCAGCGAGATCACGAGCATCCCCTTCGCGCGCACCTCTTCGACAGCCGCGGCAATGTCGCCGCCCATGAGCGAGCCCGCGAGGACCAGAAGACGGACCCGGGGAAGGCGGACGATGGCGCGCACGGCCGCCGCAAGCGATTCCTCGCCGACGAGCGGGATCGTGTCAACGGAGATGCGTTCGCCGCGGATGTTGTGGCGGTCAGCTTCTGAAATCGCGCCAAGCGCCACCTGACCGACCTGCGCGCCTCCACCCATGATGATGATGCGTTTGCCGTAGATCTTCGAGAACGGCGGTGTCGGTTCAACCGACGCGACACCAGGCACATGCTTCAACTGCTCGACCACAGGCTCGACAGGCGCCTCCGTGGAGAACTCCAGATAGATCTCGGCGAGCCGATCCTGGTGATCGATGATGTCCACGTAGCTGATGTTCGCCTGGTGGTCCGCCAGCACCTTCGTGAGGCCGGAAAGGATGCCGGGCTGATTCGAAACGGTGGTCAGAACAGCGTAGGCGGTCATACGGGCTAGAACTCCCGGGTGGTACGGACGTCGGTTGGCGCGATGTGCGTCGCGTCGCCGCGTGTGATCCGGTAACGAACCGTCATGCGTCGTGACGGACAGCACAGCGCGTCAGCGGCGGCATAGCGAGCGAACTCAGCGCTCACGGTGTCGCGGTCGAGGATGCGCACCACGCCGATGGAGCCGTCTTCACGCGACGACATGACGTCGGGCGCCAGCGTGCCGGCGAACCGGCCATCGAGGAATACGAACGCGTTGAACTCCATGGGACGGCACATGCCGTCCACGCCGGTCATTCCGCCGACGATTTCGATGCCTTCCTCGGCAAGGCGACGGTCGAAGAGGAGAAAAGGGAACCACCCGGCTTCAGCAAGCGCGCGCTCGGAAGGCGTTTCGTCGCGAGGCGTCAACTGGCAGCGTCCCCCCTCCGACAAGGGCTCCGCAGACGTGACGCGCGGGAGGGACAGCGGCGGCTCGTTCCAATTGCGGAGCTCCGTATCCATCCACGTGCCGGCAGTTTGAGCCGTACCCGGCCCGCTGGAGGATTGGCCGCCGGACGGGGAGCTGGCGTGGGCCAGAATCACGGACCCGGCCGTCGTCATGGCGACGGCCGTGAGTATCATCGATGCCAGAGTCATGAGCGGCGAGCCTCGTCGTCGCCGAGCATCGGCACGAATCGCACCGGGATCGTACGGCGGCCGGCAATGCCCGACTCGCCGCGTGTCACGACAACGACTTCCTGCGTCCCTGTGCCAACCGGCACCACCATGGTGCCGCCGACCGCGAGCTGATCGACCAGCGCCTGCGGGAGTTGAGGTGGAGCTGCTGTGACGATGATACGCGGGAACGGCGCGCGCTGGGCATAGCCGCTCCACCCGTTGCCCGTCACGACCTCCACGTTGCGCACGCCTGCGGTGTCGAGCGCGCGACGCGCCCGTTCGGCGAGTTCCGGGACGAGCTCGAGGGAGATGACCTCATGCGCCAGCGCCGCGAGCACCGCCGTCTGGTACCCCGATCCGGTGCCCACTTCAAGAACCACATCGTCTGGCTGAGGGTTCAGAGCTTCGGTCATGTAGGCAACGACGTAGGGCTGTGAAATCGTCTGACCCGCGCCGATCCCCAGCGGGCGATC
>JBFWPD010000089.1:0-11247 GCA_050250175.1 Vicinamibacterales bacterium | reverse complement strand
ACTCATCCCGAGAAGCGAGAGAGGCGCTTGCGACGTTGAAGACTCTAACGATCGACGGCACGCTCAACTACCAGGCCTGCGACGACGCCGTGTGTTTCTTGCCGACCAGCGTGCCCGTCTCGTTCACGGTCCAAGTGCGACCCCTCGATACGCAGCGAGTGTCTCCTCGATGAAGTCAGGCCGACGCGTGCGTACCTACCAGCACGCTTGAACATTAGTCGTGCCACTGACCGTGCGACCCGAATTCTGTCGACCGGCGCGATGCGGTACGAAAGTAGCGGTGGCGTTGGCCCTCACGCTGACGCTATTTGCGGCGATCCAAGCCCAGCCGCCCGGGGCTCGCGCCTTCGCGTTTCGCGGACAGGTGGTCTCCGTGAGTGTGGAGACCGACTCGGTGAGCGTTGCCAACGAGAATATCGACGGCTGGATGGCGTCAATGACGATGGCGTACCGCCTCGATGATCCCGATATTCTCGCGGCTCTGCAGGTGGGCGACACGATCGAGGCCACGGTGTACGACGGCGATTACACGACGCTGTACAACGTGCGCGTGGAAGCGACAGTCGACGCCCAGGTACCGCTCTCGTACGTCTGCCCCACGCCAGGCGAGGAATCGTTTCTCGGCGACCAGCCTGGCACGTGCCCCGGTTCGGGTGCACCACTGGTGCCTGTCCGTCTTGTGCTTGCATATTCCTGCCTCCGAGTGCAGCTGCCGCTGAGGGAGGAGCCGGGTCGCTGTCCGATCGATGGCTCGGATCTCGTCCCCGTCACGGCGGCGATGTACTTCACCTGTCCAAACGACTCGAACGTCCACGAAACGAGCCCTGGCCTCTGCGCCGATGGGAGCCCCCGCATCAAGGTGCTCGAGCGACGCCCTCATGGCGATCACAATCCGCGACACGGCGGCGCTTTCATCTTCATGTCGGTGGATCAGCGGCATCATCTCGAGGGCACGTTCGTGGAGCCCGGTGTGTTTCGCGTCTACTTCTACGACAATATGACGCAGCCGCTCGCCGTGGACACCGGCGTCTCCGCGCGTGTCACCCAGGCTGATAGCAACGCTCAGGGAATCGGACCATCGATTCCGCTGGCGCCCGGTCCGAGTGCTGATGGGAGTACGTTGGAGGCGAAGATTGACAGTCCAGCATTCCCGCTCCGCCTGAAGCTTTTCATCACCTTCAAGCCGGGTGATCAGGAGCAAGTCTTTGATTTCGTCTTCGAGGGCTATTCCGTCGACCCAGCGAGGCAGGCGTCTGGAAGCGACACGTTCCGACCGAAGGCGTTCTCGTTCCTTTAGCTATATTTCGCAACCGGAAGAGCGGACCTCGAAAAAGCGCCGACGCTTGACATATTCCTATATGGGAATGTATATCTCTGAGGCGATGGCTCGGGCCTCGACCACCTCCGATCCGTTCAACGCTGTGGCGGAACCCCGGCGCCGACACATTCTGGAGTTCATCGCAGCCGATGAGCGCTCTGTCGGTGATATCGCCGACGCCCTCGAACTGGAGCAGCCGTCGGTGTCGAAGCACCTGCACGTCCTTCTAGAAGTGGGGCTGGTCACCATGCGGCGCGATGGCCGGCGGAGCCTGTACCGAACCAACGCTGAAACGCTTCGCACGGTCCACGACTGGTGCGAGATGTTCGCCCGGCACTGGCGCGGACAACTGAGTCGCACCAAGCGACACGCGGAGGAGAACCGATGACCACGATCGTACCCGCTGCGGAAGGGCAGACGTTCGTCATTGCGGAAGAAATCACTGTCCGCGCCACGCCGGATCAGACGTTCGCGTCGCTCCTCGTCCAGATGGGGCGCCTCAATGAAACGCCTGATGGCAAGCCGTTGCCGATGATGCTCGAGCCGCATCCGGGCGGCCGGTGGTACCGCGATCTGGGGGGTGACAACGGACACCTCTGGGGCTTCGTGCAGAGCATCAGGCGGCCGGAACTGCTGGAGATTTGGGGCCCCCTGTTCATGTCGACCGCGGCCACGTCGAACCTCCTATATCGGCTGAGAGAAACCTCCAACGGCACCCTCATCACGTTCACGCATACGCTGGTCGGTCCGATTCCTGAGGCGCACCGACCGCTCCTCGCATCGGGATGGGTTGCGCTCCACGCGCGCGTCCGCAAGGCCGCCGAGACGGCGGCGCTTTAGGAGGAAACATGTCCGTGATCGACGGATTGCTCGCGGAGCTCGAACAGGAAGCTCACATAACGCGCCGCGTGCTCGAGCGCGTGCCCGAGGCGCATCTGTCCTGGAAGCCACATCCGAAATCGATGTCGCTCGGTCAGCTCGCGCTGCACGTCGCGACGGTTCCTGGAAGCGTCGCCGAGCTTGCCGCGATGGATCTCGTGCCTGACCCGCCGGACTTCGTTCAACCCGAGGCGGCGACTACGGAGGAACTTGTGCCATCGCTCACGGCCAGCATCGAGAAGGCGAAGCGCGCGCTCGGCGCGTTCGACGATGAGCGGATGGGAGCCATGTGGCGGTTGCAGAGCCGAGGCCGCGACATCATGGTGGTGCCACGCGCAGCGTTCGTCCGGGCGATCATGCTGAATCACTGGTACCACCACCGTGGCCAGCTGCTCGTGTATCTGCGCCTGCTCGGACAGTCGGTACCGTCGGTGTACGGTCCGACAGCTGACGAGAATCCGTTCGCGGACTGAGGAGGATGTATGAAGAAGTTTCTCGTGCTGTATCAATCGTCTGTTTCGGCCGCTGAGCAGATGAAGAATGCGACCCCTGAGCAGGCCAGGGCCGGCATGGACGCGTGGATGTCGTGGGCCGGCCAAGCCGGCAGTGGCATCGTTGATATGGGCAGTCCCTTGGGAGCGGCTGCGAAACTCGATGCGACGGATCGGGCCAGCGTCGCTAGCCCGGAGATCGGCGGCTACTCGATTCTTCAGGCCGAATCGAAGGATGCAGTCCTGACGCTACTCAAGAACCACCCGCATTTCATGGCACCTGGCGCATCGATCGAGGTATTCGAATTCCTATCGCTGCCGGGAATGTGACGCTCCCGCGCCCCGTGTGGTGTGCGTCCCTGGTGCGACGCGCTCTGAATGCTGCGGACGGTTCTGCCGAGCGCGCGCTGAGGGAGAAGTGACAAACGTCACTAGGCAACACGCTACTGAGTCTCGAGCAAGACGATCTGGCGTGCCACCTCCCGCAGATCGGGACCCACGACGTCCGGGCGATCCGCGAGGGGGAAGAGAGCCTTCCCCGGACGCGCAACAAACGCCGCCATCAGGCCAGCGCGCATCGCGCCCAGTACATCCCATGCATGCGCCGCGACGAGCCGGAGTTGCGAAGGTGCAACCCCCAGCTTGGTGGCAACCAATTGATAAACCTGAGTCGCTGGCTTGAATGTCCGCACCTCGTCTACCGAAAAACTCTGCTCGAAGAATTCCGCAATCCCCGCGTTCGCGAGCTGCTGCGCGACCGCCGCCGGCGCCGAGTTCGTCAGGGTCACCAGACGAAATCCCGCTTGCCTGAGCGTGTCCAGGCCGTCTCGCACGTCCGGGTGGGCCGGCAACGAGATCAACCCGCGAAGGATCCCGTCCCGGTCCGCTGGAGACAAGGACACGCGGTGGGCGGTCGCCGTCATGTCGAGCGCGGCCCGCGCGATGGCGCCAAACTCGGCGTACGGACCCGCCAGCGCCGCGACCTGTGAGTAGAGCACGACGTTCGTGAACCATTCGTCACCCACTCGGGCATCGCCAAAGAGCCGGTCGAAGTGGGGCGACAATGCACCAACGTCAAGCAGCGTCTCGTTCACGTCGAAAACCAGAATCCGCCCCCCGCTGGCCGCCGCTGATTGGCGCGAGGCAGACAGGGAACGGCCCAACACCCCGGCTGCAGCCATCGTGATCAATCCGTGGAGCATCGATCGTCGATCGAATGCAGACATAGGTCACCTCCGCAGAAAGGTCTCTCGTGCAGCACCTGGGAATATTCTGCTCTCGGAGCGTTTTGAACACTAGCGGATGTCCTCACGCCGTCTTGTATCTGATACTCAGCGGCAGGGTTATTTTCAAATTCAGCCGCCTCTTCCTCATCTGCCCGCTCGCGTTGCTGATGGGCGCCCTGTTGGGCGCCCAGAGCTGTCTGGTGACAGACGTCGCGCCATTGCCGCGGACGATTTCGCGGTGGCCGACGATCGGCGATCTACGACACGGCCTCAGGTGCGCGTGGCGTTCCGGACCAGAAGTGTGCGGACCGCCACTCCGGCGAGGAGCACTCCCGCTCCCATGGCGATGATCGACGGCGTCAAGGAGAGTGCGAGCGTCGCGCACCCGACGAGTCCGACCATCGGCACGGCATCGCTGTAGAGTTTCGCCGCACGCGGCATCCGAAGCGCGGCCACGTTGGCGATCCCGTAGTACACGAGAATCGTGAAGGAGGCGGCTGACGCCACGCCACGCAGCGTTCCGGTGGCGGCGACGACGGCGGCGACCGCACCCACGGCCAGGACGGCCCGTCCAGGCACGTGGTACCTCGGGTCAACGTGCGCCAGGGACCGAGGAAGATCGCCGCGTCGGGCCATCGCGAAGACCATGCGCGAGAGCCCCAGCAGCTGCGAGAGGATCACGCCGAGCATCGCGGTGACGCCGCCGATGGCGATGAGCGGCGCGACCCACGCCGCCGGAAAGGCGTGTGCGGCGACCCACAGCGGCGCCCGCGTGGCCGCCATCGCGTCCGCCCCGACGGCCCCGAGCGCCACGATCGCGACGCCCAGATAGAGGAACACGGCGCCACCGATCGTCAGCACGATCGCCCGGGGGATGACGCGCTTCGGATCACGCACTTCCTCCGCCAGCGTCGCGATCCTGGCATAGCCGGTGTACGCGAAGAAGAGCAGGGCTGCCGCCTCGAGAGTCCCGCGCCACCCGGCGGGCGCGAACGGACGCAGATGGGACAGCTGCACGCTGCTCGCGCCGGCGACGACGAACAGCGTCAGCGCGCCGAGGGAGACGCTGACAATGGCGAGATTGGCCCGCGCGGATTGCTTTGTGCCGACATAGTTCAGCAGCGTGAACACCACGATAGCCCCGACGGCCACGACGCGCGGTGACAGCCCCGCCAGGACGGCGTCCAGGTAACCGGCGAGGCCCAGGGCGACGGTGCCGGCCGCGGCAATCTTGCTAGCGAGAAACATCCATCCCGCGGCAAACCCGGCCCACGGATTGAGCAGGCGATAGCCATACTCGTAGGTCCCGCCGGCGTGCGGATATTCGGCGGCAAGTTGCGCACTGGTCAGGGCGTTGGCTGTCGCCGCGAGGGCGGCGATGAGGAGCCCCACGAGCAGTGCGGGCCCGGCTATGCCGGCCGCCACTCCGGTGACGACGAAGATCCCGGCGCCGATGATGGCGCCGAAGCCAATCCCAATCGCATCAAGAAGACCGAGATCCCGCTTGAGGCGGGTCGACCCATCGGAGCGTCCCGCCGACGCGGTAGTGAGGGCCTCGTCACGGACAGACCGCGCCGGATCAGTCACGGCAGGCGATCCGGCCGTCCGGCCGTCAGCCAGGCGTCCAGGGACCACGGGCCGGCACCAGCGACCAGCAGCACGATCGATCCGAGGGTCATCGCCCAGTCTGTGCGGGATTCGTGCGCCATGTGCCAGAAGCCTTGTGCCGCCAGCATGGGCCACTTCGTCGTGACCACGGCCACGGCCATGATCACGAGTAGCGGAATCACGGCCAGGCGCGTCAACAGCCCGAGCAGCACGAGACTCCCGCAGCCGATTTCGAAAATGCCGACCAGGGGACCGAGCAGCTCCGGGCTCGGCAATCCAATCTTCAAGAAGCGTCCCGCCCCGAGCTGATCCGGGAACAGAAACTTCTGAATCCCTTCCGATACGAACACCGCACCGACCATCACTCGAACCAACAGCATGACCATTGGCCCGTCACTGCGCAGGAGCGCCTCCCACATCGTCTATCGCCCCCTTGTCTGTGTGCCGCGCATCACTTCCCGATGGAGTTCGTCAACCTGCCGGCGCAGGGCCGCAAGCCTCGAGGCGCCCTTGGGTGTGAGGACATAGTTCCTACGGGCCTTCGGCGACCTCTTGTTGTCCGCAGTGGTGATCTGACGGAGCCAGCCCTGTTCGGCGAGTCGGTTGAGGAGCGGATACAAGGTGCCCGGACTGACCTCGAACCCATGGCGACGGAGTTCCTCGAGAATCCATTGCCCGTAGATGGGCCGCTCCTGTGCGTGATGCAGGATATGGACTTTCCAGAACGCCAAGAGAATCTCGCGCAGCAGCCGATCGGTCATCCTGCTCCCACCCTCCCACGATGAGTAATCTGCGCCCGAACGTGTCAGGTTGCTGTGGTCAGCGCTCTTCACTATACTCGACCATCGTTTACGACTGACGTTATTCCCCACTGGAGAACGAAGATGCCAGAACGTTCGTGCCGATGTCGTCTGGGAGCGGCCATGGTCCTGACGGTCCTGAGTGGCACCCTGCTCGCTGCGTGCAGCGAACCGCCGGCCGCCACGGCCGTGGGTGAGGGCGGTTGGCTGGCGGGGACGACCGACGAAAAGTTCACGATGGTCGCGGCCCAGCTGCGAGGATTCGATATGGCCATGGTGGAGACGGGCTACCGATACAACGAGTTGTATTGGGCAGCCCAGGACAGCAATTGGGGATACGCGGACTATCAGGCCGGGAAGATTCGGACCGCGATCGACAATGGACTCAAACGACGCCCGCTGCGGGCGACGTCTGCCGAGACGTTCCTCACGATGGCCCTGCCCGCCGTGCAGGAGGCAATCAAGCAGCGCGACCGAGACCTGCTTCTGGAACGCCTCGGAGCGCTGCGGTCAACGTGCAATACGTGTCATGAGGCAGAGAAGGTCGAATTCGTTCACGTCGGCGAGCCCGAGGTTCGGTCTGTGACCGCTCGGCCTCCGACGACACCGTGAGAATGCCAATCAGCTTGGTGACTGGCTGTGGCGCTCGAAGTTCCGTCAGGCTCTCCACAGGTTTTTGATTCCACAGCAGAGATTGACGTCCTTTTCATTACTAGTTGGGCCGAAATCAGACTTGACAGGTCGGAGTTCCTCGCACTAATGTCTGCACGCTGTGATACTAAGTCTCAGTATCATAATTTGCGCGAGCGAGGAGTTCGACTGCCATGCGTAGCGTCTGCAATCTGCGATCTGTTCTCTTTGCCGGTCTGCTATCCATCACCCCAGTACTTGCCGGTGACGCCGCGGGCCAAGCTGGTGCTGTCACCGGCACCGTCGTCGACTCTTCCGGGGGTGCCATTGCTGGCGCGACCGTCATCCTGCTCCCCAATGCCGTCGGCGAACGGCGCCTGACCACTGACGGCGTCGGGCGCTTCACGTTTCCCGACGTGCCGGCGGGACCCGCGACGGTGACGGTCCTCTTTGACCGCTTCGCACCCCTCACCGTTGATGTCACGCCAGGTGGATCCGACCTGCGCGTCGTCTTGCAGCCCGGCGCCTTATCAGAGCAGCTGACCGTCCGCGCGGCGCGATTCGTTACGCCGCGCATCAGGACCGCGACCCGCACCGATACCCCGCTCCGCGACGTGCCTCAGGCGGTCAGCATCGTCACCCGTGACCTGATCGCGGACCAAACCATGGGCGGCATCGGTGATGTGGTGCGCTACGTGCCCGGAATTGGCATCGCGCAGGGCGAAGGCAACCGCGACACGCCGATCTTCCGTGGCAATAGCTCGACGTCCGACTTCTTCGTGAACGGCGTCCGTGACGACGTGCAGTACATGCGTGACCTCTACAACGTCGAACGCGTGGAAGCCATCAAGGGGCCCAATGCCATGGTCTTCGGCCGGGGAGGCGTTGGGGGCGTCATCAACCGCGTGGTGCGGGTGGCCGACTGGGTGACGAATCGTGAGGTGTCCGCGCACGTCGGCTCGTTCGGCACCCGCCGTGTGCAGAGCGACATAGGGCACGCGGTCAGCCGCACGATCGCGCTGCGGATGACAGGCGTCTTCGAGGACTCCGATACGTACCGAAGCGGGACGGAGATCGAACGATACGGGTTGAATCCGACCATCGCGCTGAACCTGGGCCCGAACACGACGTTGAAAGCCGGCTACGAACATTTCCATGATGACCGTACAGCGGATCGCGGCATCCCGTCAGTGAACGGCGCGCCGGTCGAAACAGATGCCGACACGTTTTTTGGCAACACAGCCCTCAGCCGAGCGCGGGTCACACTCAACATGCTGTCATCCACACTTGATCATCGGTTTGGCAGCGATCTGTCGGTCCGCAATCACCTGAGCTACGGCGCCTACGACAAGTTTTACCAGAACGTGTTCCCAGGCAGCGTGAACGCGGTGGCGCAAACGGTGAGCATCTCCGGGTACAACAACGCGACCGACCGCAGGAACGTCTTCAACCAGACCGACGTGACCGCGCACCGGCGGACAGGCCGGATTTCGCACACGATCCTGATCGGCGCCGAGTTCGGGCGGCAGGTGACCGACAACTTCCGCTCAACCGGCTACTTCGATACCCTCAGCCCGACAGCCACGTCGATTGATCTGCCGCTGGCAAGTCCGACGACGTCGGTGCCCCTGTCGTTCCGCCAGAGCGTGACCGACGCCGATAACCACGGCATTGCCACGGCGGCCGCGGTGTATGCGCAGGATCAGGTGACGCTTACCGAACACCTGCAGGCGGTCGTCGGCCTTCGCTACGACCGGTTCTCAATCGACTTCACGAACAACCGCAGCGGTCAGGAGCTGGGCAACACCGACAACCTGGTGTCGCCACGGGTGGGACTCATCGTGAAGCCGAACCCCCAAACGTCGATCTACGGCAGCTACACGTTGACCTATCTTCCGCGGGCGGGTGAGCAGCTCAACTCGCTGAATGCGACGACCCAGGCCCTCGACCCGGAGACCTACCGCAACTACGAGGTCGGCGCCAAGTGGGACGTCCGTCCGGGACTCGAGCTGAACGTGGCCGTCTATCGACTGAAGCGCGGCAACGTCGTTGTGCCTGATCCGCTGAATCCGATCGTGTCGGTCCTCGTGGACGGGCAGCAGAGTAGCGGCCTCGAGTTGGGTCTGACGGGCAGCGTGACCGACGCGTGGAGCGTCGTCACTGCCTATGCGTATCAGGACGGAGAGATTACGCAGTCGCAGTCGGCGACGGCGCAGAGTGGCGCGCGCCTCGCACAGCTGCCGGAGCACTCGCTCTCGATCTGGAATAAGTATGATTTCTCGGATCGCTGGAGTGGCGGGCTCGGATTGATCCATCGCGGCGCAATCTTCACCTCAACGGACAACACTGTGACGCTCCCTGGCTTCACGAGGGTGGACGCGGCCGTGTTCTACGCGTTCGCGCGCCAGATCCGCCTGCAGCTGAATGTCGAGAACCTGTTCAATACCGACTACTATGCGTTTGCGCACAACAACAACAACATCACGCCGGGATCGCCGGTGGCAGTCCGCGTCGGCCTGACGACCCAATTCTAGAGGAGCGGTTTCGCAAGTACGGTCCTTCAGTCGCCGGCGATGGCGGCGGGCGCACGCCCGGGGTGTGTGCCGCCGTAAAGGCCTCGAGGAATGCTCGGCGCGTGTCGGATTCGGGACCGTCAAAAGGGACACGGACGTATCGCAGTCTCACCGTTCTGCGGCTGCTTCATCCTTCTCGCCCGTGGCTCTGAGCCCGGTCGCACGGAGGCGTCCAAGCTTCAAGATCCCTCCGTCTCGTTGGTAGCACCTTCGGTCAGAAGCACCGCGTCGTCCCTCAGGTGGATGAATAAGGCGCCGGAGGCGCGAAGACGCGTTCATTCATGAGGGAGCGGTTGGAGTGCCGGGAGTGGGAGTGCGCCGATCGCGCCAATGTATCGGATGCTGATACAATAACTGGACTGACTGTATCGGGCCGCGATAGTATCGAGCACCATCGTCGTTCTACCCTTCTCCCCTCCTTGCTTGGAGACAGACTCTAATGTGCAGGTGCTTTGTGTTGTCCTGTATCGGTCCTGTTCTTGCCGCCGCCGCGCTGGTGGCTGCAGGATGCTCGTCCGCCGCCGATCGACCGCCTGCTGCCGAGGCGCCGTCCGCAGTTGCAGGGGAAGCGTCGTCCGCCGCGGGCGCGCAGGTCGTCACGGGGCGCGCCCCCGTGAGTTCGAGCGGGCTCCTGACCGTCGTCATGCTCGTCCCGCCGCAGCCGTCCGTCGAGCCGTCCGCGCCCGCGGCCAAGCCGCTGATGGATCAGGCGAACCTCACCTTCTATCCAGGCCTTCTCCTGGTACAGACCGGCCAGCCGGTCGAATTCCGCAACAGTGAGGACACCCTTCACAACATCCGCGTCTGGAACGAAGAGACGAAGGAAGGCACGTTCAATGTAGCGCTGCCGATGAGCGGCATTTACGAGCACACCTTCGAGCAGGATGGCTTCTACGACGTCGGCTGCGACATTCATCCTGGTATGTCGGCGCTAATCATCGCCGCTTCGACGCCGCATGCCGTTGTAGCAGATCCATCGGGTGCGTTCACACTCGCGAATGTTCCACCCGGGGCCTACACCGCCGTCACGATGGTGGGCGGTATCCGCAGCGAACGTCCCGTACAGGTAGGCAGCGGGACGACCGAACTCGATCTCACCGCGTCGTAGCTCGCACGCGGAACCGACGTGAAAGCAACGCGGAAGTCGTCCGGTCGGCGGCACGGGGCGCCATCGCGCATGGCCCACCGTGCGAATGGGGGGGACCTATACTCGGGGTTAATTCGACTGCACATCCTCCATCACGCGGCCGAAGAGCGCATCTTCGGCCTTGGAATCATGGAGGAACTCGCACGTCACGGATATCGGATCAGTCCGGGCACGCTCTACCCCCTGCTCCATGCACTGGAGAAACAAGGTTATCTGAGAGGGAAAGACGAGCGGGGGATCCGTGGCGCGCGGCGCACTTACCAGGCGACCGCCCGAGGGCAACAAGCCCTCGCTGCGGCAAAGGCCAAGGTGTGGGAGCTGTTCAGCGAGCTCTTCGAGCCGGCGGAGATGAAGCAAGGCGGGACGTGATCAGGGCCTCGCCGTCGTCGCTCTGATGGTCCTGCTCGTGGCATGAGCGCCTTGGGGGGCGGCGTCATCAGTGATGGAACGCTGGCCGCAGTCGGAGAGGAAGATCGAGTCCACCGTGGGGGCTCCGGCGTCAAAGGGTAGCGCTCGAGTCCTTCTCAGGACCGGCCGGATTCGGCTGCTGAACTAAATTGGTATGAAGCCACGGC
>JBFWPD010000088.1:0-11249 GCA_050250175.1 Vicinamibacterales bacterium | reverse complement strand
GATCCACTTTTCGACGACAGGCATCACCTGGGTCTCCATCCGATCGAGCAGCTCTCCTGGCGCCGTTGCCGCGATGACGAGAGAGCTCTGTTCGAGGCGCACGAAGCGTTCGGTCACCATCTGATCGAGAAACCGGAGAAGGCCGTCGAAGTACCCAGCCACGTTGAGAAGGCCGCACGGCTTCTGATGCAGGCCGAGCTGCACCCAGGTCAGCACCTCGAACCACTCCTCGAGCGTGCCCCACCCGCCTGGTATCGCGACGAAGCCATCCGACAGATCGCTCATCAACGCCTTCCGCTCGTGCATCGACCCCACCAGATGCAGCGCCGTCAGGCCGTTGTGCGCGACCTCGCGATCGGCAAGGGCCCTCGGAATCACGCCGATGGCTTCCCCGCCGCCTGCAAGCACTTCGTCGGCAAGCAGTCCCATCAAGCCGACCCGAGCGCCGCCGTAGACCAGTCCAAGTCCGCGCGCCGTGAGCGCACGTCCGAGCGCGCGAGCCGCATCGCCATACTGCGGCCTGGCGCCGACGCTCGATCCGGCAAAGACGCAGATGCGCTTCATAGTTGGGCAGGAAGGGCGGGAGGGGCGGGAAGGCTAGTAGGGAGGCGGGAGGCTTCTACCATCCCACTGGCCCCTACCTGGCTCACCAGCCCTACCTGCCTTACCAGGCTCACCTGCCCTTCCCGCCCCTCCCAGCCCTTCCCGGCCTAGAAGATCGTGCCGATTGACTGCGACGCCCAGTCCATCACGCGGGCGGGAAGCACGCCGAGATAGACCAGCGCCACCGCCGACACGACAAGTGCGGCGGCCGCGATCCGAGGCACCTCGGGCACGCGCGACTCTTCGGTCCCCGGCGTCATGTACATCATCACGACAATGCGCAGGTAGAAGAAGACGGAGATGACGCTCGTCAGAACGCCGATGATCGCGAGCGACGTTTCCCCGGCGGCCACGGCTGCACTGAAGACGTACCACTTGGCGATGAAGCCGCCGAGCGGCGGGAAGCCGCCGAGCGACAGCAGAAAAATCGTCATCAACGTGGCGAGACGCGGCCTGGCGTGCCAGAGCCCCGCGAAGTCGGCGACGCGATCGTTCGGCCGATCCGCCGAGGCCATCATCGCGACGACGCCGAAGGCGCCAAGATTCGTGAAGGCGTAGACGAGCAGGTAGAAGAGAATCGCGCTCTTCCCGATGTCGTTGCCAGCCAGAAGCGCCACCAGCAGATAGCCGCCGTGCGCAATGCTCGAGTAGGCGAGCAGGCGCTTCACGCTCGTCTGCGCGACGCCGATCACGGTCCCGCCGATCATCGTCGCGGCGGCCAGCGCCCAGACGAGAGGCCCCCAGTCGGCCTGAAGCGGCTCGAACGCGGAGAGGAAGACACGCACGAACGCGGCGAATGCCGCGGCCTTCACGCCGGTGGACATGAAGCCCGTCACTGCGGGCGACGCGCCCTCGTAGGCGTCAGGCGTCCACATGTGGAACGGAATCGCCGACACCTTGAACGCGAAGCCGACCAGCAGGAGTCCGACCGCGATGAAGAGCATCGGCGTCGGCGCCAGCGACTGCGCCGCGATCACGCTGCCGATGCGGTCGAGACGGGTGCTGCCGGTGACGCCGTAGGTGAGCGCGATCCCATAGAGGAAAAAGGCGCTCGCCACCGCCCCGAGCAGGAAGTACTTGAATGCGCCTTCCACGGCCGCCGGCGACTCGCGGCGTATCCCTGTCAGGACATACACCGCCAGCGACATCGTCTCGAGCGCGATGAAGATGACGAGGAGATCTGTCGCCGTCGCCATCAGCATCATGCCGGCCGTCGCAAACAGCAGCAACGCGTAGTACTCGCCCTGCGGGAGGCGCTCACGCTCCACCCCGGGGCCGGACAGCATCAGCGACAGGATGCCGACGATGACGAGAATCCAGGTGACGAACAGGCCGAAGTTGTCGGCGACGATCACGCCGAAGCTGCCGGCGTTCTGATTCCAGAGCAGCAGCGACGAGATGGCCGCGCCGATGAGCCCGACGAGGCCGAGCGGAGCAATGGGCATCCGCTCGCCACGCGCCCGGAACGCCTCGGCCATCATCGCCGCGATAGCCGCGGCCGTCACGCAACTCGCGGGAACGACGGCGCTGAACGATCCCCAGTTCATCGCACGTCCTCGACGGTCGCGCGCGCGCGGACCACGGGCAATGCCGGCGCGGGCGGCGCCGCCACCCTGATCTCGGCCGGCACGCGAGCGCGAATGTGGCCGAGAATCCGCTCGACCGCCGGTTCCATCGGCCGCAGGAAGAGATTCGGCATCACGCCCATGACGACGGTGAGCGCGACGACCGGAACCAGGATCGCGATCTCCCGACGGGACAGGTCAGGCAGCGCCGCGTTCTTCTCGTTGGTGATCGGCCCGTAGTTCACCCTCTGGAACATCCAGAGCATGTAGACCGCCGAGAGAATCACGCCCGATGCGGCCAGCACCGCGAACCGCGGATCCCAGCTGAACGCCCCGAGCAGAATCAGGAACTCGCCCACGAAGCCGTTGAGACCCGGTAGTCCGATCGAGGCGAGGGTGACCATGAAGAACGCCGCGACCAGCCTCGGCGCGACCTTCTTCAGACCGCCGTACTCCGTGATGAGGCGCGTGTGCCGGCGATCGGACAGCATGCCGACGATGAGGAAGAGCCCGCCGGTGCTGACGCCGTGGCTGAGCATCTGATACACCGCGCCGCCGACGCCCTGCGTGTTCAGCGCCGCGATCCCGAGCACTACGAAGCCAAGATGGCTGACGCTCGAATACGCCACCAGCTTCTTCATGTCGGGCTGCACCATCGCGACGAGCGCGCCGTAGATGATGCCGACGACTGCGAGCGCTGCCAGGTACGGCGCGAAGAACACGGCCGCCTGCGGGAAGAGCGGGAACGCGAACCGCACGAGGCCGTACGTGCCCATCTTCAGCAGCACTCCCGCCAGAATCACCGAACCTGCCGTGGGCGCCTGGACGTGGGCGTCGGGCAGCCACGTGTGGAACGGAAAGAGGGGCACCTTGATGGCGAACGCCAGCGTGAACGCCAGGAAGAACCAGAACTGAAGGTTGGCCGGAACATCCAGCTCGTACAGCGCCTGCAGGTCGAAGCTGTAGCCACCGGCCGTCCGGGCGTGAAGCACCGCCAGCCCGAGGATCGCCAGCAGCATCAGCACGCTCCCCGCCATCGTGTAGAGCATGAACTTGATGGCGGCGTAGACACGCTGGTCGTAGCCCCAGATCCCGATGAGGAAGTACATCGGAATCAGCATCGCGTCCCAGAACACGTAGAAGAGGAACAGGTCGAGCGACACGAACACGCCGATCATCGCGCTCTCGAGCACGAGCAGGACGATGCAGAAGGCGCGCAGCTTGTGGTGCACGGACTCCCACCCGCTGGCGATGGCAATCGGCGTCAGAAACGCACTGAGCACGACGAGCAGCAGGCTGATGCCATCCAGGCCGATCGCGAAGTTGATCCCGAAGGCCGGGATCCAGGGATAGCGCTCCACGAACTGGAAATCCGCCGACGTCTGGTCGAACTGCATCCAGAGCACCAGCGACCAGACGAACACCACCACCGACACGGCGATCGCCACCAGCTTGATGAGCGGGGCCCGCTCTTCATCGTCCCGGATGAAGAGAAGCGCGAGGGCGCCAAGCAGCGGCAATGCGATGAGCGACGAGAGCATCGGAAACGACGTCACGGTGTCACCAGAGCCAGTACCCGAGGATGCACACGACGCCGAGGACGAGCGAGACGGCGTACACGCGGATCGATCCGGTCTGCAGGCGGCGCAGGGTGTCGGCGGATGCCCGGACCGCCACGCCGACGCCGTTCACGGCCCCGTCGATGAGGCCCGCGTCCACCACGCGCCAGAGGCCGACTTCGGACACCATCCGGATGGGCTGCACCACAGCCCCGTCGTACACCTCGTCGACGTAGTACTTGTTCACCAGCAGCCGGTGCACACCGGCAAAGTTCCCGGCGAGCCTGTCGGCCGCCTCGCGCCTGTACAGGAAGAGAAACGCTGCGATGCCGATTCCGCCCAGGGCGATCAGGGTGGAGACGCCCATCAGCCCGAGCTCGAGGGCTTCACTGGCATGAACCGCTTCAGCGGCGTCCTCGTCCACCGCCGCCGCTTCGGCCGGCAACGGCTGGATGCCGGCAGACTCGACAACCTGCGCTTCGAAGACGGGATGGAGGAACGTCTCGAGCCGATTCGATCCGCCGAGCGCGTGCGGCAACCCGATGTAGCCGGCCAGCACCGAACCGGCCGCGAGCACCACCAGCGCAAAGGCCATGGCTGGAGGCGCATCGTGGAGATGTCCATGGCCGTGTCCGTGATGCGCTCCGTGCCCATCCCGCCCTTCCTGCCCATCCAGCCCCTCCTGCCCTTGGAGCCCTCTCCGCTCGCCATGGAAAACGAGGAAGACGAGGCGGAACATGTAGATCGCCGTGAGGAGTGCGGTCAGGATGCCCACCGCCCACAGCACCGTATGGCCGCCCGCATAAGCGCGGAACAGGATTTCGTCCTTGCTGAAGAAGCCTGCGAGGCCCGGCACGCCGGCGATCGCCATGGCGCCGACGACGAACGTCCAGTACGTAATCGGCAGTTCCTTCTTCAGGCCGCCCATGCGGCGCAGATCCTGCTCGCCGTGGAGCGCATGAATGACCGCGCCCGATCCGAGGAACATCAGCGCTTTGAAGAACGCGTGCGTGTAGAGATGAAAGATTCCGGCACCGAACGCGCCGACTCCCATCGCCAGGAACATGTACCCGAGCTGCGAGACGGTCGAGTACGCGAGCACGCGCTTGATGTCCGTCTGCACGAGGCCGATGGTGCCGGCCATGAGCGCCGTCGCCGCGCCTATCACTGCAACGATTGCCAGGGTCTCCGGCGCGTGGCTGAAGAGGACGGCGTTCCTGCCAATCATGTACACGCCGGCCGTGACCATCGTCGCCGCATGAATCAGCGCCGACACCGGCGTCGGGCCTTCCATGGCGTCAGGCAGCCAGACGTAGAGGGGAATCTGGGCGCTCTTGCCGGTGGCTCCGATGAAGAGCAGCAACGTCATGAGGGAGAGCGTGCCGAAGGTCTCCTCCGGAGCGAGGCGTGCCACCGAGCGGGCGACCTCGTCGAACTCGATCGTGCCGAACGTCACGACGATGAGCAGGACCCCGAGGATGAACGCAAAGTCGCCGATGCGGTTGACGATGAACGCCTTCTTGCCGGCATCGGACGCTGCCTTCTTCTCGTACCAGAACCCGACGAGCAGGTAGGAGCAGAGGCCCACGCCTTCCCAGCCGAGGAACATCACGAGGAAGTTCGACCCGAGCACCAGCACGAGCATGAACGCGGCAAACAGATTCAGGTACGAGAAGTACCGTGCGAACTCCGACGGCCGCTCGTCGTGCATGTACGCCGTGGAGTAGATGTGAATCAGCGTGCCGATACCGGTGACCACGAGGATCATGAGCGCCGACAGCGGATCGACCCGCAGGCGGAACGCGGCGTCGAAGCTGCCGACATTGATCCAGTTGAAGACGGTATCGACGATCGCGCGCTCGTCGACCGGAAGCGCGAGCAGCTGCCAGACCGCGGTCGCCGACACGGCGAACGCTCCCGCCATGGCCGCCACGGCCACGCCGCCCGACACTTCCCGGGACAGACGACGCCCGAAGCCGGCGTTGACCAGGAAGCCGAGAAGCGGCAGCAGAGGAATCAGGAGCAGCATGGGACCACGAAACGCAGGGCACGAAGCTCACGAAGGCACGACGACACGAAACCCACGAAAGCCGCTACCAACGCAGTGCCTTGAACGCTTCCGGGTTGAGTGTCGCTTTGTGCCGGAAGAGTGCGATGACGATCGCCAGGCCGACGGCGGCTTCCGCGGCCGCGACCGTCATCACGAAGAACACGATGATCTGTCCGTCGCCGCTGCCGAGCGCGCGGCCGAAGGCGACGAACGTCAGATTGACGGCGTTCAGCATGATCTCGACCGACAGCAGGATCGTGATCAGGTTGCGGCGGACGAACACGCCCGCGGCGCCGATGGCGAAGAGGACCGCCGAGAGAATGAGGTAGTGCTCGAGCGGCGCCGTGATCATCGGCCTCCGTCCCTGCGCGCGGGCTCGCGCCGCGCCAGCACCACTGCGCCGACCATCGCGACCAGGATCAGCAGCGACGTGGCCTCGAACGCGAAGGCGTACTCGTTGAACAGCAGCCGTCCAAGCACGGCGACCGAGCTGACCGCCGCGCCGCTGAAGGATCCGGACTCGCCCGCCACGGTCAGCGCCCAGACCAGCTCGACGCCGAGAGCGACCGCCAGCAGCCCGCCGAATCTCCGTGCGGGAGACGAGACGGCTCCTGCCTCCGCGTCTCCACTCTCGGCGTCCTCGTGCACGTTGAGGAGCATGACGACGAACAGGAAGAGCACCATGATCGCGCCGGCGTAGATGATGATCTGAATCACCGCCACGAACGGCGCCTCGAGCAGGACGTACAGCCCAGACAGCGCGCCAAAGGACGCGATCAGCAGCAGAACGCTGTAGATCGGATTCCGCTGCGCGATGACGAGCAGCGACGTAGTGACCGCGATGGCAGCGAACAGATAGAAGAGCACGTCAGATTAGAGGTCGAAGTAGAGCACGCCGGCCGCCGTCACGAGCAGGTTGATGGCCGCGACGGGCAGCAGCACCTTCCACCCGAAAGCCATGAGCTGGTCGTACCGGTAGCGCGGCAGCGTCCACCGCATCCACACATAGAAAAACAGGATCGCGCTGACCTTGATCAGGAACCAGATCCACCCGAGCGACTCCGGCAGCAGCGGCCCGTGCCATCCGCCGAGAAACAGATTTGCAGCGACGGCCGACACCGTGACCATGTTCACGTACTCCGCGAGGAAGAACATCGCGAAGCTCATGCTGCTGTACTCGGTGTGATAGCCGGCGACCAGCTCCTGTTCGGCCTCGGGAAAATCGAACGGCGCGCGGTTGGTCTCGGCGATACCGGCCGTGAGAAAGATCAGGAAGCCCACAGGCTGCAGGAACACGAACCAGCGCGGGATAAACCCGAGCCAGGAGCCCGACTGCTGGTTCACGACTTCCGTCAGTGACAGCGAATTGCCCAGCACCAGCACGCTGGCCAGCGCCAGACCGTAGGAGAGCTCGTAGCTGATCATCTGGGCCGACGATCGCAGGCCGCCGAGCAGCGAGTACTTGCTGTTCGAGCTCCATCCGGCCAGCACGATCCCGTACACGCCCATCGACGTCACGGCAAACAGGACGAGAATGGCGACATTGACGTCGGCCACCTGCAGCGGCATCGGCTCGTCGAGGAGGCCGAAGAAGGTGGTCGATGCCCCGAAGGGCACGACCGCGAAGGCCGCAAACGCGGCGGTCGCCGAGATGATCGGTGCGAGCGCAAAGAGGAACTTGTCGGCCGCCGCGGGCCGGAGCTCCTCCTTGAACATCAGCTTGATGATGTCGGCCAGCGGCTGGAGTACGCCGCGCGGTCCGACGCGCCAGGGACCGAGGCGCTGCTGGAGCAGTGCCGCGACCTTGCGCTCGACGTACACCATCACGGCCGCCGAGTTCAGGAGCATGACGAAGACGAAGAGGATCAGCCCGACTTGGGCGACGAGGAGCGGCGTCATGCCGGACACGCCTCGAGGACGTCAAGACACGAAGGCACGAAGGCACGAAGGCACGAAGACGCCCTTGCTTCTCGTACGAGCCTTCGTGGCTTCCTGTCTTCGTGTCTTCGTGTCCCGGCGTCGTGTCTTCGTGCCATCAATGCGCTCCCACGCGCTGGCGTGCGCGCCAGTCTGCCGGCAGGGTGCATCGACCCTCACGGATGTGCGCTTCGTACTCGTGCCTGAAATGCTTGAGCGTGGTCAGCACCGGCGTGACCGCGGCGTCGCCGAAGGCGCACAGCGTCTTGCCGGCGATATTGCCGGAAATGCCCGACAGCAGATCGAGATCGCGCATCTCGCCGTGCCCGCTCTCGATCTTGCGAAGGATCTTGTGCAGCCAGTCGGTGCCCTCCCGGCAGGGCGTGCACTTGCCGCACGATTCGTGCCGGTAGAAATGCAGCAGGTTCTCGGCGAGCCAGACCATGCAGGTCGTGTCGTCCAGCACGATGAGCCCCGCCGACCCGAGCAGAGAGCCGGCCTTCTGCACGGCATCGAAGCTCGCCTGCACGTCCAGCTGATCGGGCAGCAGGATCGGCACCGAGGATCCGCCCGGAATGACCGCCTTGATCGTCCGTCCCTCGCGGGCGCCGCCCGCCCGATCTTCGATCAGTTCGCGCAGCGTGATGTGCATCGAGGCTTCGTACACGCCGGGACGCCGGACGTGACCGCTGACGCAATACAGCTTCGGGCCGCCGTTCTTCTCCGGCCCGAGGCCCGCGAACCACTCCGCCCCGTGCCGCATGATCAGCGGCACATTCGCGAGGGTCTCGACGTTGTTCACTGCCGTCGGGCAGCCGTAGAGCCCGACGACCGCCGGAAACGGCGGCTTGTTCCGCGGCTGGGCACGCTTCCCTTCGAGCGACTCGAGCAGCGCCGTCTCTTCGCCGGCTTCGTACGCCCCCGCCCCGCGGTGCACGTAGACGTCGCATTCGAATCCCGAACCCAGGACGTTTCTGCCGAGAAATCCGCGCGCATAGGCTTCGTCGATCGCGCGCTCCAGCACACCCTGCACGTGGAAGAACTCGCCGCGGATATAGATGTAGGCGACCTTCGCGCCGATCGCGTAGCAGGCAATCGCGCACCCTTCAATCAGCAGGTGCGGATTTCGCTCCATGATCAGGTGATCTTTGAACGTTCCCGGCTCGCTCTCGTCGGCATTGCACGCGATGTACTTCGGTTTCGGCGACTTTTTGTCGACGAACTGCCACTTCATGCCTGTCGGGAATCCCGCGCCACCCCGGCCGCGAAGCCCCGCCGCCTTCACGACCTCGATGACTTCATCGGGGGTCTTCGCCAGGGCGTTCCGCAGTCCCTGGTATCCCTCGTGCGCGAGATAGAAATCGAGCGTGAAGCTGTTCGGCTCCCGCACGTGCGGCGTAAGGACTGGCTCCATCGAGGCCATCAGCTCCGACTTCCCTTTTCGACGACGTGGACGCAGCCGGAGAGCGCATCTTCTCCGCGCGCACGAAGCGCATCGAGCATGCCCCGCACGTCTTCGGGCCGGACGCCCTCGTGCCACGCGTCGTTCACCATCACGACCGGCGCGCGATCGCAGGCGCCGAGGCACTCGACCTCGATCAGCGTGAACGTTCCGGACGCGTCGGTTTCACCCGGCTTGATGCGAAGCGCGTCGCAGATCTCCTCGGTGATCCGTTCGGCGCCGTTGACGGCGCACGAGAGCGTGCGGCAGACGTTCAAAACGAAGCGCCCCACCGGCTTCGTGTAGAACATCGTGTAGTACGACACGACGTCCTCCACATCGGCGGCGGTGATGCCGAGCAGCCCCGCGACGTAGCGCATCGCGTTCGCCGTGATGTATCCCTGCTGCGCCTGCACCAGATAGAGCGCGGGCAGCACGGCGGATCGGCGGCGCTCGGGAGGATAGCGGGCAACCACCGTTTCGAAACGCGCGAGATGGTCGGCCGTGTACACGAAGGGCTCGCCCGGATCGGCGAGCGTCCTGGCCGACCGGTGGAAGGTGGCCCCGTACGACATCTTCGGGTGAAAGCTCACCGGTCCACGTCTCCCATCACGACGTCAATCGATCCGATCACGGCAATCACGTCGGCAATCAAACCGCCCACGATCATCGACTCGAGCGCCTGACACGCAAGCAGCGACGGCGCCCGGGACTTCACGCGCCACGGCCGGTTGGTCCCGTCGGACACGACATAGAAGCCATGCTCGCCGCGCGGTCCTTCGACGGGCACATATGCCTCGCCCGCCGGCACCGTGAAGCCCTGCGAGTAGAGGAGGAAATGCTGAATCAGCGCTTCCATCTCGGTGTAGACCTGATCCTTCGGCGGCGGCGTGATGCGGGGATCGGCGACCGCAAACGGTCCGATCGGCTCGATGCGCGACAGCGCCTGCCGGCAGATCTTCATGCTCTCGCGCATCTCCGCCAGCCGCACGAGATAGCGCGCGTAGACGTCGCCGCCGGTCTCGGTCGGCACGCTGAAGTCGAACGTCTCGTAGCCGAGATACGGAAACGCCTTGCGCACGTCGTAGCCAACGCCGGCCGCCCGCGCGATCGGGCCCACGAGACCGAAGCCGAGCGCCTGCTCGGCGGTGATCCGGCCGACGCCCTTGGTCCGCTTCAGATAGATCTCGTTCCGCGTGAGCAGGTCTTCGTATTCGTCCAGCTTGCCAGGAAACCGATCGAGAAACGCGGTCACGGCGTCGTGGAAGCCTCGCGGCAAATCCTCGCGAAGACCGCCGATGCGCATGTAGCTCGGGAACATGCGGAAGCCGGCCAGCAGCTCGTTGATGTTCAGGAGCAGCTCGCGCTCGCGGAAGCAGTAGAGCATCACCGAGACCGCGCCGACCTCCATGCCGTGCGTGCCCAGCCACACCAGATGGCTGTTGATCCGCTGCAGTTCCGCAATGAGGACGCGAATTGAGCGTACGCGCTCCGGCACGTCCAGGCCGAGCAGCTTCTCGACCGACAGGCAGAAGGCCATGCTGTTCGACTGCGCGCTCAGGTAGTCCATGCGCTCGACGAGCGGGATCACCTGCTGCCACTTCTTCTGTTCGGTCGTCTTCTCGATGCCGGTATGGAGGTAACCGATGGTCGGCGACGCCGACCGCACCGTCTCGCCATCGAGCTCGAGCACCAGGCGCAGCACGCCGTGCGTGCTGGGATGCTGCGGCCCCATGTTGACCGTCATCGTCTCGGTGCGCATCTCAGGCATCGGCGAATGCCCTTTCCACCAGCCCGCAAAACGCGTGAAGCAGCGTCCGATGGACCTCCTGCACGCGCGCCGTGGATTCCGACGGCACGTTGACGTGGACTTCGGCGAGACTTCCGAGCACCCCTCCGTCGCGCCCCGTCAGCGCAATCGTCCGCAAGCCACGCTCGCTCGCCGCCATCAGGCCGGAGACGACGCTCGATGACTGTCCGCTGGTGCTGATGGCGAGTGCGACGTCGCCGCGACGGCCAAGCGCCGCGATCTGGCGGGCGAACACGTCACTGAAGCCCAGGTCGTTGGCAATCGCCGTCGTCACACTGGCGTCAGCCACCAGCGCGACGGCAGC
>JBFWPD010000087.1:0-11263 GCA_050250175.1 Vicinamibacterales bacterium | reverse complement strand
CTGGTCCGATCCCGACATCGACGGGCTCATTGCAGTGCGCGGCGGGTATGGCTCCGCGCAGGTACTGCCGCTCATCTCGATCGAAGAGATCAGGAGAACCCCCAAGGTATTTCTTGCCTACTGCGACGTCACCGCGATGCTGACGTACATCACGCTCCATGCGGGACTCGTCACCTTTCACGGCCCGATGATTGATCGACGTCTCAGTCACGGGGCGGCCGGCTTCGACCTTGACTCCTTCGATCGTGCGCTGCGCCGGCGCGAACCGATCGGGGAGCTGGCCCCGGACGGCCTTGAGATTATTCGCCAGGGAAAGCAGAGCGGCCCGCTACTCGGCGGTACGCTCACACAACTGGCCGCGTCCCTTGGAACGCCCTACGCGTTCGATCCTCCGGCGGGTCACGTCCTCTTCCTCGAGGATCACTCCGAACGCCCCTATCGTCTCGACCGAATGGTCCTGCAACTTCGACAGGCTGGAGTCTTGAGCAAGGCTGCGGCAGTCGTCATCGGCGAGCTTCCCAATTGTGACGAGCCGGGAGGCGATCCCGCGGCGCGCGCCGTCATGGCGTCTCTTTTTGCCGACTTCCCTGGCCCGGTGATCATCGGGTTTCCGTCGGGGCACACGACGGGCCCGACGATGACGCTTCCGCTCGGCGTCGGATGTGTCGTGGAAGCCACCAGCTCCCGTCCCCGGCTGATCATCGAAGAGAGTGCGGTGGTGTAGCGAGATGGCGACGCGTGTTCACTTCATCGGCATCTGCGGCACGGCCATGGCGACGCTTGCGGCGATGCTGAAGCAGAGAGGCTTTGAGGTCAGGGGATCCGATCAGAACGTCTACCCCCCGATGAGCGGGTTCCTCGCGGCGGAAGGGATCCCCGTCTTCAGCGGCTACAAGGCGGAACAGATCTCTGCCGACCTCGACCTCGTGGTCGTCGGCAACGCCATCTCCAGGGGCAACGTCGAGCTCGAGGAAGTGCTGCAGCGGAAGATCCGGTACTGCTCGCTTCCCGAGGCCATTCGGGAGACGTTCCTCTGGGGCTCGCGGCCCATCGTCATCGCCGGAACGCACGGCAAGACCACGACGACCTCGTTGACGGGATGGGTATTGACTTATGGCGGCGCCGATCCCACGGTGCTGGTCGGAGGGATCGCCAGGAATTTCGGCGACAACGGATCGAGCTATCGGATGGGAGCGGGCCGCGACTTCGTCATCGAGGGCGACGAGTACGACAGCGCGTTCTTCGACAAGACCGCGAAGTTCCTGAAGTACCTGCCCGACATCGCCGTCATCAACAACGTCGAGTTCGATCACGCCGACATCTACGCCGACCTGTCGGCGGTGACCCTGGCGTTCAAGCGGCTGGCGAACCTCGTCCCTCGCACCGGACTGCTGCTCATCGGCGCCGACAGTCCGGTGGCCGCCGGCCTCGTCTCGTCGGCGGTGTCGCCGGTCGCGACATTCGGAACGGATGCAGGATCGGACTGGCGGGCGACTGACCTCGTCCTCGGGGGAGCGGGCACACGGTTCGCCGTGCGGCGGTCCGGCACGCTGGTTGGTTATGCGGACCTCCCGCTCTCCGGCGCGCACAACGTGAGGAATGCCCTTGCCGCGATCGCGGTCGCCACTGAGGTGGGTCTCCCGTTCGATCGGATTGCTGAAGGCCTCCGCCTCTTCAAGGGCGTACGGCGGCGCCTGGAGATCGTCGGCGAGGCAGACGGCGTGACCGTGTACGACGACTTTGCGCATCACCCGACCGCTGTCGCCGAGACCCTGTCGGGCCTGAGAGCGGCGCATCCCGACAGCCGCATCTGGGCCATCTTCGAACCACGGTCCGCTTCGTCGTGCCGCCGGGTGTTTCAGGACGATTTTGCCCGCGCGTTCGGAGTGGCCGACGAGACGATCTTCGCTCCGGTCTTCAGATCGAGCCTGCCGGAACACGAACGGCTGTCCATCGACGACCTGGTCCGCGACCTCGGGCGCGCGGGCCGATCGGCGCGTGCAGCACGTTCGCTCGACGAGATCGTCGAGATGGTGGTGTCGGGACACCGCGCAGGTGACCTCGTCGTGCTGATGTCGAACGGCGGTTTTGGCGGCATTCATGGAGAGCTCTTGAATGCGCTGCGCACGGCAGGCAGTCCCACGGCCGGATCGGAGCCTGTCATCCGGTGAGCGGCGGCGCGACCATCGTCCGGGCCGGCGACTCCGCCATCGTCGTCCGCTTCGAAGAGCGCATCGATCCCTCGATCAACGCAAGGGCACTGCAACTGGGCAAGCGAGTCGCGTCGTGGGCGACGACCGGTGTGCGGGATATCGTGCCAGCGTTTCACAGCGTCACCGTGCACTACGACCCGATCCGGACCAACGTGCAGCACCTCGTCGAGCAACTCGAGCGGGCTGTGGTCGCTGAGGAGCCGGAGGGAATGGCCGACAGCGGACGGTCCATCGAGATTCCGGTCTGCTACGGAGACGATCTCGGCCCGGACCTGAGCGCAGTGGCATCATGGGCGAACATGAGCGCCACGGATGTCGTCGCGTTTCATTCGGCGCGCGCCTACCGCGTCTACATGCTGGGCTTCCTGCCCGGGTTTTCGTATCTCGGGACTGTCGACGAGCGCATTGCGGTGCCTCGCCTCGCGACACCGCGCGTTCATGTACCGGCCGGATCCGTCGCCATCGCCGGACCGCAGACGGGCGTATATCCACTCGACACGCCCGGAGGCTGGCACCTGATCGGACGCACGCCGCTCCTGATGTTCGACGCCTCGCGATCGCGTCCAAGCCTGCTGGCTGCCGGCGACACGGTCACGTTCCGTCCGATGAACCGTACCGAGTACGATCGCTTCAGCGGCCTGAGGGACCGCGGGCACGGTACTTGTTGATGAGCGGAACGCTCAGCGTCATCCGCCCTGGTTTGCTCACGACCGTGCAGGATGGCGGCCGATGGGGATGGCAGTCGTCGGGCGTGCCCGTGTCAGGCGCGATGGATCCCGTCTCGCATCGCCTTGCCAACGCACTCGTGGGCAATCCTCCCGGGTCTGCGACGCTCGAAGTGACGTTGCTCGGGCCGGAACTCGAGTTTCATGATGACCGTCTCGTGGCGGTCTGCGGCGCAGAGTTCGAGATCTCGGTGAACGGGAACGGCATGCCGCCGCAGAGTGCGTTTCCGGTGGGCCGCGGATCGCGGTGCCGCTTCGGTTCGCGTCTCCGCGGCGCCCGGGCGTCGGTCGCCATTTCCGGCGGCATCGCTGTGCCCCCTGTACTCGGAAGCAGAGCGACGCACGTCACCACGCGAATGGGTGGCTATGAAGGACGCGCCCTTGTCGCCGGCGACACGCTGCCGCTGGGGAAGCCGTCTGAGCGCGAGCGCCTGGACCTGCCGGCTTCGACGAACGCGCTCGTGCGTCTTCCCGCCGCTGGTCCAACGACCGTCCGAGTGATCCCCGGTCCGCACGCCGATCGGTTCGAGGAGAATGCGATGGCGGTGCTGCAGTCAGCGCCTTACACAGTCACGCCCCAGTCGAATCGCATGGGCTATCGGCTTGAAGGCGCGGCTCTGCGATCGGCACCAACACGCGCCTCCTTTGCCCTTTCGGAAGCGACATTCCACGGCGCTCTTCAAGTGCCTCCGAACGGACAACCGATCGTGTTGATGGCCGACAGACAGACGACCGGCGGATATCCGGTGCTGGCTGTCGTCGCGGCAGCTGACATCGGTCTGACCGCCCAGCTGGCGCCCGGCGACCTCGTCATGTTCGAACACTGCACCGAGCAGGACGCCGTGTCGTCCCTGCTCGCCCAGGAGGCGTTGCTGATCGCCGCCGAGGCCCGCGGAGCGGCATGAGCGACCTCGAGCACGCCTTTCAGGTCGCGTTCGGTGCGGGACGGCTTCGATCTGGTGTTCCTCTGGCGCCGCTGACGACGTTCCGCGTGGGAGGGCCCGCGGAATGGCTGTTCGAAGCACGCAACGCAGAAGAGCTCACGGCGGCGCTGACCATCGCGCGCAGTCATGCTGTCCACGTGACCATGCTTGGCGGGGGCTCCAACGTGCTCATCGCCGACACCGGTGTACGAGGTCTGGTCATCAGGACTCGAGGCGGAACGATTCGTCTGGCCGGGAGCGATCGGCTCGAAGCTGACGCGGCGGTAACGATCAACGGACTGGTGCGCTGGACCATTCTTCGCGGCGTCGCCGGTCTCGAAGCATGGGCCGGCACTCCCGGGACGGTCGGTGGAGCAGTTGTCGGCAACGCGCACTTCGAGGGCCGTCTCATCGGCGATTGTGTGCTGAGTGTCCGTGTGATGGACCTTCGAGGATCCGTCGCGGACATACCGGCAGACGCGATGAACTTCGGGTACGATCGCAGCCGCGTGCAGAGCAGCGGGGAAGTCGTGCTTGCGGCCGCGTTTCGTGTGGGCAAGGGCGACCCACAGGCGCTGCGCGAACGGGCACGGGCGTCACTCGCGTATCGCAAGCGGACGCAGCCGCTCGACGCGCCGAGCGCCGGATGCATCTTTCAGAACCCCGTGCCTGGCGTCGACCCGGTTCCTGACGGTATTCCCTGGTCGGCCGGTGCGCTGGTCGATCGCGCGGGCCTCAAGGGCACCACGATTGGCGGCGCCCAGGTCTCCGCTTCTCACGGAAATTTCATCGTCAACGAGGGCCACGCCACGGCAGCCGAGATCAAGCGGCTCATCGAGTTGTGTCGCGCATCGGTGAAGGAGCAGTTCGGCGTGGAGCTTCGGGACGAGATCGTCTACTTCGGATCATTCGAGACGAGCTGACCGTATGTCCACACTGGTGATGACCGGTGGCCGGCCGCTGTCCGGCGCCATCGACGTCGAAGGCAACAAGAACGCCGCGCTGCCGCTGCTCGCGGCCTGCCTGCTGACCGATCAGGAATGTCTTCTTCGCAATGTGCCGCGCATCGGAGACGTCGAGGTCATGGCGAGGCTTCTGATCGATCTGGGGGCAGAGGTCCACGGGATCGGAAGCACGACGCTGCGGGTTCGCTGCGAGCAGGTGACGAAGGACACGCCGGACCCCATCCTTGTCGGGCGCCTTCGGGGATCAGTGCTGCTTCTCGGCCCGCTTCTCGCGCGCACGGGCCGTGCAGTCCTTGCCCCGCCTGGAGGAGACTTTCCGGCGCGACGCACCATCTCGACCCATCTCGAGGCGCTGGCAGCAATGGGGGCTTCGGTCCTGGACGGCCCTGGCCACCAGCTCGCAGCCCAGGATGGCCTCAAGCCGACGTCGATGTACCTGTACGAAGCATCCGTCACGGGCACTGAGACCGCCCTTCTCGCAGCGGCCGCAGCGCCTGGACGGTCAGAGATCCGTCACGCCGCGTGCGAGCCTCACGTCGTCGAGCTCTGTCGATTCCTGTCCACGCTGGGCGTGGGAGTCACCGGAGCCGGGACCAGCACGATCACCGTCGAAGGAGGAATGAAGCTCGGTCGCGGCGAGCACGAGCTCTGGGGCGACTACATCGAAGCGGGAAGCTGGGCGGTCGTGGCAGCGGCAACCGGCGGCGAGATTGAAGTCCGCGGCTGCAGGGCAGCCGATATCGAGGTCATCGCGGCGGTCCTGAAGCGCCTGGGCGTGCAGTGCATGGTCGAAGATGGCCGCTTCGCCGTGGAGCGCTCGACGCTCACGGCTGCAGGACGAATCACCACGGGCCTGTGGCCAGGGTTTCCGAGCGACCTGGTGAGTCTCGTCACCGTACTCGCCACACAGGCGGAGGGGCGCACGCTGGTCCACGACTGGCTCTATGAGCTGCGTCTGTTCGCGCTCGAGCAGTTGAGCGGCATGCGCGCCGATCTCTTCCTGTGCGATCCGCACCGGATCATCGCCACCGGTCCCGCTCGATTGAAGGGACGGCAGCTCGACAGCCGTGATCTTCGGTCGGGGATGGCCCTCATCGCGGCGGCGCTGGCCGCGGACGGTGAAAGTCGTTTGGCGCCACTCGAGACCGTCGAACGGGGGTACGCGCAGCTCGTGGATCGTCTCCGGGGACTCGGAGCGGACGTGGAGCGCGCCTGAGAACTGGACTCAGTTCGAAACGACGTCCACGCCGCGCGGCACCTGGAACTCAAAACGAGCATCGGACGGACCGATGTTCTCTTCGAGCCCCATGAACGTGAACGTCGATGTTCCTCCCTGCGCATCGACAGCGACCAGGCCGCGCAGAACCAGACTGGCTCCATCGATCACGAGGACCAGCCACTCGTAGTCGGCCTGCGGCGTCGCAGGCTCGAGCTTCAGGGCGCGTGAGCCCTGCGCGAAGCCTGCGGGCACGTCAATCAGCGACACGTTGAAGTCGCGCTCCAGATTTCCACGGCCCGCCAGAAAGAGCGCGGGCGTGGGCGCAGCAGACTCCTCGGGCACGTCGCTGACCGTCACCTGCTTGTCTGCGGGGACGTAGAAGTAGAGGCGCTCGCCGTTCGAAACGAACAGCTTTCGCTCAGGCGCGGTGTACTCCCACCGCATCTTGCCGGGCTTCTTGATCAGGACGATACCGCGCTCGACCGTCTCACGCCGCAACACACCTCCGCGGTACCGGTGTTCGAAGTCTGCGGAGAAATCACGAACGGTGTCGTAACGGCGCTGCAGGGCGGTGGCAAGGCTCTTCGCGTCGGCTGGCGCCTGAGCGCCGATGGAGACCGCCGACACGAACACTGCGAGGAGGGTCGTGAGGGACCGTGAGAAGCCCATGCTTCACAATAGCATGCGCTTCCTGCCGGGGTTGGAAAGGGTCAGCTCTTGAGCGCGCCGGGTTCGGGCGGAGCCTGCTTGGGAGCGTCTTTCGTCTCGGTTGGCAGGTTGGCCGCCAGCCAATCGACGATTCCGCCCTTCAGCGCCATCGCCTTGTAACCCTGTCGGATCAGCATCGCGGCGACCGGCGAGCTCGCCAGCTCGTTGGGATCCGAGTCGTACACGACGATCTCGGCGTCTTTCGACAACGACGGGGGAACCGGACCGTCGCCGGTGAAACGGACCGCGCCCGGCAGCCGGACAGTGCTGTGCTCGTAGGGATACTTCAATCGCGCGTCGACGAACACAGGCGTCGCGCCGCCATCGAGACGCGCTTTCAGATCTTCTTTAGAGATGCGGGGAACAGCCACGGGCCGTATTGTGGTCGGGCCGTGCGAGCAGTGTCAACGGGCGTGCTCGCTGGCGGGGTGCCTGGCATCGTTCTTCGCGCGCGCAGCACGTTCGGATCGCGCGCGCTCTGCAGCCTCTCGCTGTTCGTCGAGGATCCATCCCGAAGATCGGCGGCCGCAGTGCACGCACTTCAGAAAGATGGTTCCCGGCTCGCAGCAGATGCCGTAGTCGTGTCGTCCCGCCAGGTAGCAGCCAATCCAGTTGAACACAGCGCAGTCTCGACGATAGGTTAACTACCCTATTGCAACAAGTTGGCACGGCGCAAGGCTTTTTCAACCCCACCGTACTTTTCCTGCATTCCCGTGAATGCTCAGGCCAGCTCAGTTCCCCGGGTTGTCGGAGCCGCGACGCTGAAAGCCTCGGCACTCGAGGACCGGCAAGCGCGGGTACCGCGGAAACTGTGGATCTGTCTCGGACCGACTGCAGCGCCAGAACAGAGCCTGGCGCGCAGAAACTACAACCTGCGCGTAGGTGCAGTCCGCACAAAGACCAACGGGGGCATTCTTGGTCCGAGCGTCTGACTCGTGAGACTCCATCGAGACAGCGATCGAAAGGCGGGGAAGGTGGTGGACGGCAGGAGGCTCGAACTCCCGACCTCCGCGTTGCGAACGCGGCGCTCTCCCAACTGAGCTAGCCGCCCACAGGCGAAACACGGATTGTACCACACGGCCTCCGCATGGCCGTCGCGGGCGACAGACAATCGTCACGACGAACCACCCGCCGCAGCCCTGCGCCGCGAGCCTCCAAAGGATCCGCTATATAGTCGGGTCGTGCCCTCTCTGCAGCGACTTGGAATCCTCACCGGCGGAGGCGACGCGCCAGGCCTGAACGCGGTCATCCGTGCAGTCGTCAAAGCCGCCTACAACAACCAGATTGAGTGCATCGGACTGGAAGACAGCTTCGATGGTCTGATCGAGCCCGGACGTTCGCGCGTGCTGACGCCTCACGACGTGCGCGGGATCATGCGCCTCGGCGGCACGATTCTGGGAACGACCAACCGCGGGAATCCGTTCGCGTATCCCATCAACACCTCCGACGGCACACGCGACTATTCCGACCGCGTCGTCGAGATGTTTCATCGCATGAAGCTCGACGCCCTCGTCGTGATCGGCGGTGACGGGACCCTGGCGATCGCCCACAAGTTCTCGCAGCGCGGCATTCCGGTCGTGGGAGTGCCCAAGACCATCGACAACGACATCGTCGGCACGACCAACTGCTTCGGATTCGACACCGCGGTGGCGTTCGCGACAGATGCGATCGATCGCCTCCATACGACTGCAGAAGCCCATCGCCGCATCATGGTGGTCGAAGTCATGGGCCGCTATGCCGGATGGATTGCCGTCTACGCGGGAGTCGGAGCCGGTGCCGACGCCATCCTCATTCCCGAGATTCCCTACGACTTGGCGATCGTGGCCCAGCACGTTCGCGCCCGCGAGGAATGGGGCGCACGCTTCAGCATCGTCGTGGTGGCGGAGGGCGCGTTCCCTCGCGGAGGGAAGACATCGCTCGTCGCGGCGGCGGGAAAGGGCACGGTCGAACGCCTTGGGGGCATTGGCGCCCGCGTCGCCGAGGAACTGAGCGAGCTCACCGGGAAGGAAACACGCTCGGTGGTACTCGGACACCTCCAGCGGGGCGGGGCCCCGACCAGCTTCGACCGTGTGCTGGCCACTCGATTCGGAGGCAAGGCCGTGGAACTCGCCAGGAAGGGCGAGTTCGGCCGGATGGTGGCGTTCGCGCCGCCAGACATCGTGTCGCGGCCGCTCGAGGAGATCGTTGGGAAGACGAAGACCGTGCCGACTGATTTCGATCTGCTGGTGACGGCGCGCGCGATCGGCGTCACCTTCGGCGACTGAACGGCGTCAGTGACCGAGCAGCTCCTGATCCTTCTTCTTCTGGAGCTCGTCGAGCTGCTTCACGTGAGCGTCGGTCAGCCGCTGAACTTCATCCAGTCCCTTCTTCTCGTCGTCCTCGGCGATGGCGTGATCCTTCAGTAGCTTCTTCAGCCGGTCGTTGGCGTCCCGACGGACCTGGCGCACGCTGTTGCGCGCCTCCTCGGTCAGCCTGTGGACGTGGCGCGACATCTCCTTACGCCGTTCGTCAGTGAGGGCAGGGATGGGGATCCGCACGACCTTGCCGTCGTTGGCCGGGTTGAGCCCAAGGTCCGCGCTCCGCACTGCTTTCTCGATCGCGCCAAGCTGCGAAGGGTCGAAGGGCTGGGCGACGATGAGCGACGGCTCGGGGACCGACAAACCGGCGACCTGGTTGAGGGGCATCTTGGTTCCGTAGGCCTCGACCTGCACGCCGTCGAGAATCGTGACCGACGCCCGCCCCGTGCGGACCCCCCCCAGTTCGTGGCGCGCATGCTCGACTGCCGCGCTCATCCGTTTCGTTGTCTCGGCAAACAGTCCCTTCAGATCGCTGACTTCCATCAGTTCTCTCCCTTGGCCTTCGGCGCCGCGTCAGACCGTAACCAGCGACCCGACTGCTTCGCCGGAGACGGCGCGCCGGATATTCCCGTCGGTCAGCAGGTTGAAGACGACGATGGGCAGGCGGTTGTCCATGCAGAGCGAGATGGCGGTGGCGTCCATGACCTTGAGGCCCTGCTCGAGCACCTGCAGGTAGGAGATGCGATCGAACCGGACCGCATCGGGCCGAAGCATCGGGTCTGCGTTGTAGATCCCGTCAACCTTGGTCGCCTTGAAGATGACCTCGGCTTTGATCTCCATGGCGCGCAGAGCCGCGGCAGTGTCGGTGCTGAAAAACGGGTTGCCCGTTCCACCACCGAAGACCACGACGCGACCTTTCTCGAGGTGTCGGATTGCACGGCGCCTGATGAACGGTTCGGCTACGGCGCGCATCTCGATCGCCGTCACGACCCGGGTGGATACTCCCTGCTGTTCGAGCGCGTCCTGCAGGGCCAGGGCGTTGATGACCGTGGCCAGCATGCCCATGTAGTCGGCGGTCGCGCGATCCATGCCCTTGGCGCTCGCCGCAACGCCTCGAAAGATGTTCCCTCCACCGATGACGATCGCCGTCTCGACACCCATGCTCTGGATCTCGGACACGTCACGCGCGATGCGGCTGGCGACGACCGGATCGACGCCGTAGTTCTGCTCGCCCATCAGGGCTTCGCCGGACAGCTTCAACAGAATTCGCTTGTATGCGGGAGGGGCCGGAGGCGTCACGGGGGGCGATTATATCGCTGGTTCAACGATCACAGGACCTTCAGGTCCTCTTGGTCCTTCAGGTTCTTCAGGTCCTGAGGACCTCAAGGCTCTCGCTACGCTGTCTCGCCTACCTTGAGCCGCGCGAAGCGCGTCACTGTGATCGGCGCGCCGAGCGACTTCGAGGCCGCACCAATCACCTGGCCGACAGTCACCTTGGGATCGCGGATCGACGGCTGGTCGGGCAGCACGACCTGGGAATAGAAGCTCTCCAGCTTGCCTTCGACGATTTTGTCGATCACCTGGGGCGGCTTGCCCGAGCCTTCCATCTGCGCGCGGTAGATCGATCGCTCCTTGTCGAGCACGTCCGCCGGCACAACCGCCCTCGACGCGTACGCGGGGCTCGCGGCAGCGATCTGCATGGCGATGTCCTTCACGAGGTTCGCAAACTCCTCGCTGGCCGCAACGGCCGCCGGCACCTCGGCCACTTCCACCTGGACGCCAATCTTGCCGCCCATGTGAATGTACTGACCTACGAGTCCCATTCCCGCATAGCGCACGAAGCGGGGGACCGCCATGTTCTCGCCGAGCTTTGCGATTGCCGCGGCGACGCGCTGTTGCACCGGCCCGCCCGGATCCTTGAGCCACGCCTCGCCGGCGCCATTGCCAGCCTTGTCGATCTCGCTCAGGACGTCCTGCACGAGCTGCTGGAAGTCGTCGGTCCTGGCCACGAAGTCGGACTCGCAGTTCACCTCGACGAGCGTGCCGGACCGCCGGTCGGACGCGAGGCGCTGACCGATGACCCCTTCGCCAGTCGCCCTGCCGGCCTTCTTGGCCGCGGACGCGAGGCCTTTCTTCCGCAGAATGGTGATGGCCTCCTCGACATTGCCTTGCGCTTCCTCGAGTGCCGCCTTGCAGTCCATCATCCCGGCCCC
>JBFWPD010000086.1:0-11321 GCA_050250175.1 Vicinamibacterales bacterium | reverse complement strand
TGTACTACGCGATCACGTTCCTGCGGGGCGGGCGGTTCTGCGACGAGCGCGAGCTGGGCATTCCGTACCGGCACGACTTCAAGATGGCGGGCACGCTGCCGCTGCCCTACGGGCTGGAGTTCAGCGGGACGATCGTCAGCTTCGCGGGCAATGAGACGCAGACGGTGTGGAACGTGCCGGCGAGCCAGTTCCCGGGCGGACGGCGCACGGAAACGGTGAACGTGCGGCTGTCGGCGCCGGGCTCTCTGTATCTCGAACGGTGGAACCAGGTGGACATCGCGTTCAAGAAGACGTTCAACTTCGGCGGACGCTCGTTCACCGCGCAGGCGGACATCTACAACCTGCTGAACGGCGCGAACATCACGACGGACACCACGACGTTCGGGCCGAACCTGCGGTTCCCGAACACGATCCTCCAGGGCCGCTTGCTGCGTCTCGTGGCGCAGGCGCCGTTCTAGCCGCAGTCGATCCGACTGCGATTCTGTCGGAGCGACGCCGGAGCATCACCTCCGGCGTCGCTTTTTTCGAGCGTCCGGCCAGTGTGGAGTTGTCACGTGTGAGCCGGCTGCGCGACTGATCCGGCGCCGGCGAGCGCGTGCAGCACGATACGCAGATCCACGGCCAGCGACCGGCTGCGCACGATGCCGACGGTCGTCTGCCGTTCGCGCTCGAGTACGGCCCCTCTGCTGGTCAACCCCGCCTCGAGCGTATCCCGGAACAACTGCACGTCGGTTCGAGCGTCAACGAGAAAGACGACGTGCTCGAGGACACCGGCGCGCGCAAGCTCTCCAAGCTCGAACACGCAGCCGCTGTTCCGTCGCGAGAAGCCTCGCAGATCCATGATCACGGCGTCGCTCTCTGGCAGCAGCCGCGACAGGACCATGCGCCAGGTGTCGTCGTAGCAGAAGAAGTCGTTCACGCGGAACCGGAGGTCGCGGTCAGGTGCGATGTCCATCTCGGCGATGCGCCGATCGAGAGCGGCCGCATCGGTGATGAAGCGTCGCGCCAGGCGTCCGGTCACGAACTCGAGGAACTCGTGGGGCTCCACCGTGCGCGTTGCGAGGTCCACGCCCGCAATCAGATGGATGCTGCCCGTCCGCCGCCAGTGCTTCTCGAGCGACTCGAACAACCGCTCGCTCTCCCTGCCAATCGCGAACGATCGAAGCACCAGCAGCCGCGGCGGCCTGGCGGCCGCTGGCATGTGGGATGCCGTTCTCTGGACCGCCAGTCGTGCGCTCACCTTGTAGACGATGAAGGCGAGAGGCGAGGCGACGATCCATGCCGGGTGCTCGAACACGAGCGTGAAGGAGTGGACGAAGGCAAACAGCAGCCAGATCGTGTCGATCGTGACCGATTCGTCGCTGATGGCCTTGGCGCGGTAGCGGCCGCTGAGCCAGGCAAGTGCCGCCGCGCCAAGTCCGTCAGCTCCCGCAACTCCACGGAGATGCCGTCCGCGGCGGCCGGCACCGGCTGGTGCGGTATCGTCACGACCGACTCACCGCGATTGGCGCGCGTACCCATGGAACGCCGCACGGCGCGCGTGTAGAGCCAGAGCAGCGCGACGGAAATGGGCCAGGTCAGCACCGCCGCGACCAGCAGGAGGAACGGCACCTGTCCCGTCAGCGCTACCGTTACCGGATCCGCGCTCGTTCCCATCCCGGGCACCTCAATCCGTTTGTCGCTGGCGATCGTGCGAGGTATGCCGTGCGGCAACACCCGCCGCATTGGTGACCTCGCGGCCTTCGCAGACAATAGTGCAATGACGTTGCAGCGATCGTCTCAGGTCAAGGGCTTCTCCGCACTCAAACTGTCCGAAACACTCCTTGCGGCGGTCACCGCTGTCGGGTATGAGGAACCAACCCCCGTACAGCGCGAGACGATTCCGCTGCTTCTCTCCGGCCGCGACATGCTGGCCCAGGCCGCGACAGGGACAGGAAAGACCGCCGCGTTCGCGCTCCCGATGCTGCACCGCCTGACGGCCACTGCCGCCGAGCGCGGCCGCACGCGCGGACTGATCCTGGTGCCGACGCGCGAGCTGGCGATGCAGGTGGCAGAGGCATTCCACAAGTACGCGCGCGGCTCCGGCATCGACGTCGTTCCCGTCTACGGCGGCGCGCCGATGGGGCAGCAGATCCGGGCCCTGAGCCGCGGCGCAGACATCGTGGTCGCGACGCCGGGACGCGCGAACGATCACATCCGGAGGCGCTCGCTCGATCTCACCGGGCTGCAGATGCTGGTGCTCGACGAGGCCGACGAGATGCTCGACATGGGCTTCGCCGACGACCTCGACGCCATCCTCGAGGCGACGCCGGCCGAACGGCAGACCGCGCTCTTTTCGGCGACGATGCCGGCGCGGATTCTGTCGATTGCGCAGAAGCACCTGAAGAATCCGCAGCGCGTGACAATCGCCGACGAGAAGCCTTCTGCCGGCAAGCTGCCTCGTGTACGCCAGCTCGCCTACGTGGTGGCACGCGTTCACAAGCCCGTGGCGCTGCAACGGGTCCTCGACATGGCGAGCCCGCAGTCGGCGCTCGTCTTCTGCAGGACGAGAGTCGAGGTGGATTCGCTGGTCGAGACGCTGAACGCCCACGGCTATCGTGCCGAAGCGCTCCATGGGGGCATGCAGCAGAAGCAGCGCGACGTGGTGATGGGCCGGTTCCGGGCGGGGACGACCGATCTTCTCGTGGCGACCGACGTCGCCGCCCGCGGCCTCGACGTGGCGCAGCTGTCGCACGTGTTCAACTACGACCTGCCGACGGACACGGATGCCTACGTACATCGCATCGGCCGCACAGGCCGCGCGGGGCGAGGCGGCACGGCCATCACGCTCGTCGAGCCCCGCGAGCACAGGCATCTCCGCGCCATCGAGCACACCACGCACCAGAAGATCGAAGTCTGCCAGCTGCCGACCGTCGCCGACCTGCGGGCGAAGCGGCTGGATCTGACGCGTGCGTCGCTGCGCGAACGCCTGCTCCAGGGCGGGCTCGACGAAGTGCGGGTCGTGGTCCAGTCCCTGGCCGAGGAGTTCGACATCGTCGATGTCGCGGCCGCTGCCGTGATGCTCGTCCAGTCGGACGACGGCCGTCACGAGGAAGTCGAGATTCCCGAGCCCGTGCGGGAGGAACGGCCGGCTGGCGGCCGCGATGCGCGTCGCGCGCCGCGACCGGCCAGGACTCCGGGCGAGGACATGGTGCGCATTTTCATCGGCGCCGGGCGCAAGGCCGGCATCCGTCCCGCTGATCTCGTCGGCGCGATCGCGGGTGAGTCAGGTATCTCCTCGAGCGAACTCGGCGCCATCGAGATTACCGATCGCTTCTCGCTGGTGGAGGTGCCGGCGAGGCGTGCTGAGCGAATCGTCGCGGCGATGAAGAAGGCGACGCTGCGGGGCCAGAAGGTTCAGGTCAGGCGCGACCGCGACCGATAGGGGCAAAGGGCGACGGTAGCGCCATGAGCGCCGGCGCAAGCGCCATCGCGAGGTGGCCTGCGATGAGGTGGCGGGGATAGTAGTAGCTGATCTGGTAGAGGATATGAACGGCCAGAAACGCGACCGGCAGTACGACGATGGCCGTGTGGAACCAGGTGCGGCGCCACAGCGCCAGCGGAATGGCGATCAGCCAGAGGGCCTGACACAGGCGAAGGCCGAGTTGCAGTTCATCGACACCGAACCAGCCTGCCTGCAGGAACACCAGCTCGGACAGCCGTAGCCGGACGGCGTCGCTCACGTCGGGGTCAAGCGGCCACTGCAGCAACTGCGCCGGGCGCAGTTCAAGGTTCTGCGGGATGGCAATGCTGCGAGTGGTGAGCACAAACGCATCGCCGTAGTAGAGGTTGTGCGCGAGCGGCAAGAGCAGCACCGCTCCCAGCACGGCCGCCGGCAGGAGCCGCCCTGACCAGCTCCTCGGCTGGTGATACAGGTAGTACGCCCCGGCGATCACTCCGACCGCCGGAAGATGATTCAGGCGCGTAAACGCGCAGAGCCCAATGAGCAGCATGCCCACAAGGTGTGCGCGGCGCTGCTCGACCGCGAAGAGCAGGCCGAAGGCCATGGGGTAGAGCGCCCAGCCGACAGGTTCGCTCAGTCCCCGAAGCGCGATCGACTGCGCCCAGTTCGAGCTCAGTACCATCAGCGCTGCCGCACCGCCGGCGGCGACCATGGGCCGCCATCCCGACGTGAGCCGGCGCGCGACGAGCCACACGAACATGAGCACGCCACCAAACAGTGCGGTGTTCATCGCCACGTGTACATGGAAGTCGGACTCGCCCAGAAACAGACGCAGCAGGAACTTGGCGTAACGGTAGAAGGGCTGGTAGTAGAAGATGGCCTCGCCGCCCTGGAGCGACCATGTTTCGAGGATGGTCCGCGCCTGCGATTCGTAGGTGAGCCAGTCGTTTCCGCCTGTCCGGACGATGAGCGCGTCGACCGACGAGAGGCGCGACCGTGTGAGCATTCCCCCGACGGCCGCAGCGAAGGGCAGCAGCACCGATGGAGCAGCGATCTGGGGGATCATCGCCGCCGCGGCGCTGCCCGCAGCGAGCACGTAGAACGCCGTCATCGGCGTGAAGTCGATGCCGAAGGCGACCCAGGCCCAGATCAGTCCGAGGGCCACAGGCAGGAGCAGTCTGAGCGTCATCGTCAACGCCATGAACAGGACGATCACGCCGGCACTGGCGATGCCGTCGAGCGTCGCGACCAGCAGAGTGCCCGCCGTGCTCGATCCTCCGGGAGACAGGAGACGGGCCTCTCCCGCAGAATCAATCACGGCAATGCGAAAGAACGGAGGGTCGCTGTCCGGTTTACTGCCCACCCGTGAACCGTCGTCGAACTGGTAGGAAGCGGCGAACCGCTGTCGCCCTGCGTTGACGGTCATGGACTTCGCCGTGGGTTTCGTCACCGTGTCCAGTGCGATTCGTGACTGGCCGGCAACCACTGTGCCCGCGCCGACGTACTCGATCTCGATTGTGTCTCCCTCGTTGAGCTCGACGGCTCCCGTCCATGCGGCGCGGAACGGCAGACGCTCGCGATCGTACTGGCCCGCTCGATAGAAGTTGAAGCGGCTCGAATTGATGAAGCCCAGGCGCCAACGCCGACTGAAATCGATCGTGCGGTCGTAGCGGGTGACCGTCGAGGGCGCGAAGCTCGCGTCGAACGAGCGTTCGCAGGGGACGGGATCGCGTCCGGCAACGAGATGACCGTAGCAGGCGGCAAAGCCCGCGGGCTCGAGGCTGCCGGCCGCGAGCTTCAGGACGAACAACGTTGGAGGAATGAGCCACAGTGTCGCCCGCGCGGCGAGCCGCCCGCGCAGGCACCAGCCGGCGAGCCGGTCGCGAGCGGAGGTGCTGAGAAGCACCCCGAGCGCCGCGGCAAGCGACAGCAGTTCCGGTCCGGAGATCCAGGGCAGGCCGTCGAAGAAGCGCGAGGCCGGAGACGGCATGGCCAGCGCCACCATCAGCGCCATGAGCCAGAAGACGACCAGGAAGGTGCGGATCACCGTTCGACCAGGCGGCTGTATTCAGTGGAGCGCAGGCGCAGGGGGCAGTGTAGGGCAAGGTACGGTCGAGCGGCAAACGCGCTCTGGATCACTCAGTCGCTCGCGGTCGTGGCAGAATCCGATTCCGACAATGACGCAAAGCACCTGGCACACCGTCGAACGTTACCTCGAGGATTGTCTGGTTCCGGAGGACCCTGTTCTCAGCGAGATCCTGGAGCGTGCCACTGCGGAAGGTCTCCCGTTCATCTCGGTATCACCCGGGCAGGGCAAGCTGCTCTCCATCCTGGCAAAGGCAATCGGCGCCAGGCGGATTCTGGAACTGGGGACGCTGGCCGGCTACAGCGGTGTCTGGCTGGCGCGAGTTCTTCCTCCTGACGGCGTTCTGGTCACGATCGAGGCAGATCCGAAACATGCCGCGGTTGCGCGTCAGAGCTTCGAGAAGGCCAGCGTCGCTGACCTGGTCGACCTGCGGGTTGGACGGGCACTGGACGTGCTCGGCATGCTCGAGGCCGAGAACTGCAGCCGTTTCGACTTCGTCTTCATCGATGCTGACAAGGAGCCCTATTCCGAGTACCTGGAGTGGGCAATTCGACTGAGTCGGCCCGGTGCGCTGATCGTCGCCGACAACGTGATTCGCGAGGGCCAGGTCGTCGATGAAGGCTCCGACGATCCAGGCGTGCAGGGCATCCGCCGCTTCATGGAGCAGCTGGGCACGGATCGACGGCTGTCGTCGGCGGCGGTTCAAACGGTCGGCATGAAGGGATATGACGGACTGGCGGTGTCCCTCGTCGTTGGACCGTAGACTTGGGAGTGGGGTGGTGCAGCACGTTAGTGGTATCCACGCCGCCGAACGGTCCTGCTAGGCTGAGCCTCGAGTTCAGCCGTTCGTGCGGAGGATGCATGGAGGACGCTTTCCGATCGCGGTCACTTGCCAGCGCTGTCGTTCTGCTGATGTCCTTTGGCCTGGCATGCTCAGGCATGAATCAGCAGGGCCAGCAGCCCGAGCTCTTTCAGTTCGAGCGCGACGATCGTGGACGCCTGGTACGGCTGAACACCGCGACCGGCGAGGTCGTCGTGTACGACGGCACCCGGCTCATTCTCGTGCACCCGGGTGAGGAATCGGCCGGGAATCAGACTTCGAGTCCTGACAGTTCAACCGCCTCGGAAGCTCCGGCGTCTACTGTCCCCTGACCCGCGTGTTCCCTGACCCGCGGCCACCATCGCACACGAGCGATCCCACTGAAAGTGCGAAGGCCCTCGAATCCCGAACCGGGACCCGAGGGCCTCATGACTTTCAGCGCCCGCGCGAGCGGCGGGACATTGCTCGCCTGTACTCCGCTATCGCACCAGCCGCACGAAGTTCAGGAACGACGAGTCGGATGAGACCTCACCCGCGCCAGACAGAAACTCACCAGGAAGCTCCACGATCCGTCCCACCACGTCCCGATTGGGTTCGTCACACACAAGGCCTTCATCGAGCCCCATGTCAGGATCGTCGCGGACATCCCCGCACATTCCCTCGACGAAGAACCCGATGATGTTCGCCACGCGCGTCGTGCACCCGGTTCCGGAGCACCCCTGCGCCATGTAGTGATTGATGTCGAAGACCACGAGGGGTCGCGTCCTGGGACTGGCTACAGGGTCGCCCTCGCCGTCCACGATCGCGCCCATGCCGGGATCCCAGTAGTGCTCGTTGCGAGCGTCGCCGTCGTGATCGGCGATGAAGTTGTTGACGCCGTGGCTGGTCGGCCCCTGCGTGACGCCCGTAGCGGCGCTCACGCAGCCGATCAACCCTGCCTCCGGAGTCGTCGTGCTGTTCTCGATGAATTCTTCGTCGCAGACCTCGCCGACCTCAGCGATTGAAATGGGCGCTTCGTTGCACCCTTCGATGTCTTCCTGATACTCATTGCCGCCGATGCTATCCGGCAGGTTGATCTTGCCGGCCCAACCCGCGGAAAAGGTGCCCACACCACCGAACTTCAGAATGAGCTGGCGGCCCTTGTCCCCACCGTCGGCCACGAGATCCGTCGTCCAGCCCGTGTGAGAGCCATCGAGATACTCAACGGGGGATCGGTACACGTCCTGGGGTGACTGATAGCGATCACCTCCCGACCAGCCTGCCTTCGCTGCCTCGAGGTCGGCCGGAAAGGTGCCGCCGTTTCCGCTTCCGTCGCCCGGGAACAACGCTTCATCCACGTTTTCATCGAAGAAGTCTGCCCAGCGATCGGCCACTCCCCACGGAAGCATGCACTTGACCGTCGTGCCCGCTCCGATTTCAGCGGTCGCGGTGGCACGCACGCCCTGTTCGGTCACGCCCACGAACTGCCCGAAGTACATGGGAAGGGGGTTGTTGCGATCCTGATTGCGATAGACGTCCACCCTGATGCAGTCGGTATCGACATTGTCGGGACATGGCGGGAAGGTGACGTCCGTCGCAACGTCCACGTCCGGAGCCTCGTCCCACACGAGATTCGCCTGAGCGAACGCGACCGCGGTGCGCTTCGCGAGTCCATCGTTGGTTTGTGAGGGATCCACCAACATGGCGTAGGCCCCGGCGAGCGCCCCGGAGTCGGCGGAATTCTGCGCCTCTCCGCGACTCGCCCATTTGATGCCGTAATCGAGCGCCAGTGCGTTGAAGGCGAGAAACGCCACGAGGCCGGTGGCTACATGGACGAGGATCGCGCCCCGCTCGGATGTCTTCAGCCTGGGGAAAGTGCTCATTCGTGCCTCTTCGTCAAAGCGGGTGCCGGGGGGAGCCCCTAGGGCGACCAGTGTACAGAGTATCGGGCGTTCCAATCAACTGTTGAGCCTGTTGTCAACCCCACTTTGGTCGTACCGTGACAATGGCACCTGAGTGGATATGGGAAGCTCCGTAAAGCCATGCGCAGAATCGCTTCAGGGTTTCGGCCCGCTGCTACACTCGACGTATGAACGGCACGGCGCCGTCGGGCGCCTCCAGTTCCCTCGTCAACTGGACGCACCTGATCTACGGCCTCCATGCCTTCAGCCTGGTGACCGGCATTCTCGGCACCGCGACCGTGATCGGGGCGTTTCTCGTCGGATGGCCGTCGATCATCGCCGTCATCCTCAACTACATCAAACGCAGCGACGTGCGGGGCACGTGGCTCGAGTCGCACTTCCGCTGGCAGATCCGCACCTTCTGGTTCGGATTGTTGTGGGTGCTCCTGTGCACCGCCTTCGTGGTCTTCACCCTCGGTCTCGGACTGCTCGTCGTGTGGCTGCCGCTCGTGATCGTCAGCGTCTGGTTCGTCTATCGAATCGTCCGCGGGTGGAGCCGTCTCGCCTCCGGTCAACCGATCTAGACACGAAGGCACGAAGGGCTGGAAGGGCGGGAAGGGCAGGAAGGTCATCCCCGCTTCTTCCGTTCCAGGTCTGCGAGCGTCTTCGGCCAGTCTTCACGCAGCAGCCGGGATAGCGCGCGGTCGGCGAGCAGGCGCCCGCCTGTCTGACACGTCGCGCAGTAGTTGGCTTCGTTCGCCGCATACACGACGCGCTGCACCGGCGAGCCACAGACAGGACAGGGCCGACCGTAGCGGCCGTGCACGGCCATGCCGTCGTGAAACGCCGTCACCTTCGCGGGGAAGTCGGCTCCGGCCTCCGCCTGCAGACGTGCAATCCACATGGACAGGGTCGATTGGGTCGCCTGAAAGAGTCGCTCGATCTCCTCGCCGGTCAGCGTAGATGTCTGCTTGAAGGGCGACAGCCTGGCGGCGAACAGGATCTCGTCGGAGTAGGCGTTACCGATGCCGCTGAACAGATGCGGATCGGTGAGCGATCGCTTGAGGGTGTGATTCTCCTGGCGCAGCGCCTCGCCAAACGTCTGGAGGTCCGTGGACATGACGTCGATGCCTCCTGGATCGTGCGCCGCGAGCCCGGTGATGCCAGAGGCCACATGGAGCGACGCCTGCCGCCTGGTGCCCGCCTCGGTGAGGATGAGTGTGCCGTTGTCGAAATCGAGCGCGAGCAGGCCGACTTTGCCGGGGACCGGCGCAGCCGCGTCCTTCCAGCGAAAGCGCCCCGCAATCATCAGGTGAAAGATCAGAAACAGCTCGTCGTCGAGCTCGAATACCACTCGTTTGCCCAGTCGGCGTAGAGCGATCACTCGCCGGCCGACTGCGGTTTGAAGGGGAGGATCGACCGATCGCAGCAGGAACGGAGATACGAGCCGGATGCCCGTCAGCGAGCGGCCGATGACTCTCGGCCCCAGGGCATGCAGGTACAGCAGGATGTCGGGGAGCTCGGGCATCGCGTCTTTAGAGTAGTCGTCCAGGCGGGCCGAGCCGGCTCAACAATTTGTGAAGGCGGGCACGCCCGCGAGGATATAGTCAGCGCGCGAGGTGCCCGTGGATGACCTGTTCCGTCAGACTTATGACCCTGTCGGCGGCAGTATCCTCTTGTCAGCGCTCGTCGCCGCCCTCCCGCCTCTTCTGCTCGCCTTTCTCCTTGCCGTTCGTCGAACGCCGCCCTGGCGCTCAGCAATAGCTGCGTCGGCCACTGCATTCCTGCTCGCGTGGACCGTGTGGGGCATGCCCTTCACGCTCACGCTTGCCGCGACGACGCAGGGGATGGCGTTCGGTTTGTGGCCGATCAGCTGGATCGTCCTGTGCGCCGTGTTCTTCTACAACCTCTCGGTGGAGAGCGGCGACTTCGACGTGATCCGGCGGTCACTCGCGCGGGCGACGGGCGACCGGCGGATCCAGGTCGTCATGGTCGCGTTCTGTTTCGGCGCGCTGATCGAAGGCATCGCCGGGTTCGGCGCGCCGGTCGCGATCACGGCGTCGATGCTCGCGGGCCTGGGCTTCGCGCCGATGACGGCGGCGACCCTGGCCCTCGTCGCCAACACGACGCCGGTCGCGTTCGGATCGCTCGGTATTCCAATCACCACGCTCGGCGGTCTGCTCGCGCCGATCCTCGAGCGTGAAGTCCAGGAGACCACGCGCGCGCTCTCGGCAATGGCCGGGCGGCAGCTGGCCATCTTCTCGATCTTCATGCCCGCGTACGTGGTCGTCATCTTTGCCGGATGGCGGCGGATGATGGAGGTGCTGCCTGCGGTGTTGACGGCAGGGATCACCTTCGCCGTCGCGCAGTTCACGGTGTCGAACTTCGTCGGTCCCGAGCTGACGGCGACGCTGGCGGCGCTCTTCTCGCTCGCGGCCGTTGCGCTGCTTCTTCGCGTGTGGCGGCCGGCGACGGAGTACGTGGAAGGCGGAGAGACCGTTGCGAGCGCACTGACTGCACCCGATCCGCCGGCTCGCATGGCTCGCGCCTACGGAACCTACGGCATCCTGATCCTGGTCATCCTGGCCGGACAGATTGGGAACTTCGCGGGAATGTCCACGCTCGAACCGCCGGCGAACCTGACCGCACTTTTCCGCTGCGGGCAGATTGGCAACCGGCTCTGTCCAGATCCGTGGGTCGGGCAGACCGCCGCCGAGGATCCACAGGGATTGCGCTTTCCGGTGTGGGATTTCAGCTGGCCCGGCGCGTATCGGCTCGACGAGGAAGGACGTGCGGCCGCGCGCGTCTATCGTGAGCCGCCAATCGTCGCGGCGTCGAGTCCGTACCCGCTGACGTACCGGCTCGACTTCCTCGCCGCCGCGGGGACGCTCGTGCTCATCGCTTCGCTGATCGCGTTCATCCCGATGTCGCTCGCAGGCCTGCCGTTTGGTGCGCTCGGCCGCACCTTTGTCCGCACGCTCAAGCAGTTGCGCCTGCCGATTGTGACGATCGCATTCATCCTCTCGATCTCGACGATCATGAATTACTCGGGCATGACATCGTCGATGGCCCTCGCGCTCGCCAGGACGGGCG
>JBFWPD010000085.1:0-11342 GCA_050250175.1 Vicinamibacterales bacterium | reverse complement strand
TCGGTGATCCCCACGTGGCCCACCGTCCCGGCACGTACACGCCGGCGGAACTCGAGCGTCGTCAGCCCGGCGCCGATCTTCACCTGAAAGGGCCGCCGGCGTATCCGCGCGTCCTGCACACGGCTGATGCGCACACGCGAGACCTCGGAGCACGCGGCCGTGAGCGCGATCGGGAGTGCGTCCATGGCGAACCCGGGATTCACTCCTGTTCCCAGGACGGCGACTCCAGCGCGCCGTGCCCTGGCATCGACGCGCCGCGCTTCAGGAGCATGCGCACGCCACGGATACGCGAGCTCCTCGGTTGTCGAGACGATCGCCACGCGACGGTCGAGAATCGCCTTCAGCTCCGTGGAGACCCGGGCGATGGACGAGCTCGTGCAATGGACGACGACGTCAGGACGCGTGGAGGCGAGCGCCTTGCTCAGGTCACGCTGGATGCGAACGCCAGCCGGCCGTGGCGAACCGGCGACTGCGCCGAGGTCGCGGCCGATGAGCGCGGGATCGAGGTCCACGCCGCCGACCGCCCGGAATCGATCCGAAGAGAGGACCTGCTGGAGCGCCGCGACGCCTATCGGCCCGAGGCCGACGTGCAGCACGCGAATCGGACGCATGGCGCCAGATTATAGCCGGTGGCCGGTGCTACCATCGCGCGTATGCGTGTGATGCGAGTGGTGCTGCGCCAGGCGATCGTGCTGCTGATCGTCGCTGCGACCACACCAGTCGCGTGCACCGGTGCGAGTGACGGATCACCGGCAGCAGTGCCGCCACCGGCGTCGTTGACTGGCGCGATTGCCCCTCCGCTGTCTCCGAGAAACGCCAACTACGCGATCGACGCGACACTGGACGCGGCTGCTCGAAAGATTGCGGCCACGGCGACGATAGAGTGGCGCAACACGACCGCGAATCCCGCCGGCGAGCTCCAGTTTCATCTCTACTGGAACGCATGGAAGGACGAGGGGTCCACGTTCATGCGCGAGCGCGCACGTGTCGGCGAGGGCGGGCTGCCTGACGAGGGGCGCGGGCGGATCGACATCACGAGCCTTTCGTTGAGCGGGCCAGATATCGATCTGATGGATGCCCGGCGGTTCGTTCTGACCGACGCAGGCACTGACACCGACGAAACGGTGATGGCCGTCCGGCTGCCCGTGCCCGTTCAGCCGGGGGAGTCGGTGACGATCGGCGTCGCGTGGACCGCGGACATCCCTGCGCCCATCGCCAGAACCGGCGCCGTCGGCGACTACTTCTTCATCGCCCACTGGTATCCGAAGCTGGGCGTGTTCGAAGACACCGGCTGGAACACGCACCAGTTTCATGCGTCGACCGAGTTCTTTGCAGACTACGGCGTGTACGACGTGAGGCTGACCGTGCCCCGTGGATGGGTCGTCGGCGCGACCGGTGTCGAACGCGAGCGCGTGGATGCAGGCGAGCAGGGCATCACCCATCGCTACTACCAGGAAGACGTTCACGACTTCGCGTGGACGACGAGCCCCGAGTTTCTGGAGCGCTCGGCGGTATTCGAGCCTGCCGAAGGAAGCGGAGCGGGCGGCGCGCCCGTCCATCTCCGGCTGCTCCTGCAACCCGAGCATCTCGGGCAGGAGTCGCGTCACTTCGATGCTGCGCGCGCCGCGCTGCAGCTCTTCGGCGAGTGGTTCGGTCCATATCCCTTCGGGCACCTCACGATCGTCGATCCCGCGTACCGCAGCCGGTCGGCAGGGATGGAGTATCCGACGCTCTTCACCGCGGGGACGAGCTGGATCGTTCCGGACGAAGTCACGTTCAACACGCCCGAGGAGGTCACGGTTCACGAAGCCGGGCATCAATGGTGGCAGGGCGTCGTCGGGTCGAACGAGTTCGAGAATGCCTGGATCGACGAGGGGATAACGACCTTCGCCACGGCACGCGTGATGGACGAGGGACTTCCGCAGATCTATCTCGAGGGGCGCTTCTTTGGAGACGCCGTTGCCTGGGTATACCGGGACATTCCCTTGTCGCGCGAGACGTTCCTGAACCGGCGCGCAGGATACCGCAGGAACGGGGAGAGCGACGTCCCTGCGACGCCTTCGTATCGCTATCACCCCGGCGGCGGTTTCTCGATTACGTACAACAAGACGGCGCTGTGGCTTCACACCCTCGAACGCTGGCTTGGCTGGGAAGTCGTCCAGCGAGGGTTGCAGACGCTGTTCGAGGAAAATCGCTTCTCGCATCCGACACCAGACGACGTGTTTCGAGCGTTGTCGACGGCTGCCGGTCGAGACCTGACGCCGTTCTTCGACGAGGTCTTCCGGAGCTCGAATACGTTTGACTACGGTGTGGAGCAGATCGAGAGCTCGGGACGCGGCGATTCCGTGCGAAGCACGGTCATCGTGAGGCGCTATGGCGAGGCGATCTTCCCGGTGGACATCGCGATGGTGTTTGCCGACGGCACTCGCGTGATGGAATCCTGGGACGGACGTGATCGCTGGCGGGCCTTCGAGTACGAGCGCGGCGCACGACTCGTCTCTGCCGAAGTGGACCCGGAGCGAGTGCTCCTGCTGGATGTGGACTTCACGAACAACTCGCGCACCACGAAGCCGATGGGCGAAGAGGTCGCGACGAAGTGGTCGCTCAAGTGGCTGGTCTGGCTGCAGGACGCGATGAGCAACTGGACGGTCCTTCTCTGACCCGCGCCCAGGACCCTGAGGACCCTAAGGACTGTAAGGACCTGGAGGACCCAGGACCTCGAGGTTCTCAAAACAGCTTTACAACGACCTCCTCGCCTTCTTCGACCGTGCTCCGGTCCGCCGGAATTTCGATGTAGCCATCCGCCTGCGACAGGCTGGTGATGTCTCCCGAACCCTTGAACGCGGGATACGCTGCACTGCCTTCGAGACGGACGGTGTAGATCTGATGACGATTCGCGGGCGAAACGATCCGCCGCCCGATGCGTGCCTGGACGGTTCTCGGCGCGTGCGCAGGCAGCCGCGCCATCGCTCGAACGAACGGGATGAGGAGGACGTACGCGTTCGACAGGCACGAGGTCGGATTGCCGGGCATCCCGAAGAACGGCGTGTCTCCGATTCGAGCAAATGCCGTCGGCTTGCCCGGCTTGATCGCGATGCCGTGAAAAATCATCTGGCCGCGTTCGGCAATCAGGTCGACGACGAGATCGCGATCGCCGACCGAACTGCCGCCCGAGAACACGATCAGGTCGTCGCCGCTGCAGTCATCCAGTGATTGACGCAGCCCATCGAGCGTATCCATCGCCGGCTTGTACGCCTGCGGCTCTCCGCCATTGTTCGAGATGAGAGCGCTCAGCGTGAATCTGTTGACGTCGTAGATCTGGCTTCCCGAGAGCGCCGTGCCTGGTTCGACCACTTCATTCCCCGTCGAGAGAACAGCCACGCGCGGCCGTGCGAAGACCTCGACATCAGTCGTGCCAACGGCCGCCAGAGCCCCGATGCGACTGGGTGTGAGAAGGTCGCCGCGCCGCGCGACGAGATCGCCTGGCGAGATGTCAGCGCCTCGCCGCCCGACGTTCTGGCCTGGAGCGGCCGCGGCAAGGATCTCGACGCGTCCCGTCTGGACGCGCGTCTCTTCGACCATGACGACGGCGTCCGCGCCGTGAGGCATCGGAGCACCGGTGGCGATCTCTGAACACGTGCCGGGCTCGACCGTCGTGCGCGGCACCTGACCCGTGTAGATGCGTTCGACGACGCGAAGGCCGATCGGATGCTCGCGCGTCGCGCCTGCCGTGTCAGTCGCGACGACGGCGAAGCCGTCCATGGCCGAGCGGGCAAACGGAGGCACGAACAGCGCCGCGACGACATCGGTGGCGGCGACGCGGCCGGCGGCCTCTGTCAGTGGCACGCGCTCGGTCCGTTCGATCGGCCGAATGGCTGCGGCGAGCTGCTTCTGCGCCTCGTCGAGCGAGATGATCGAGCCGAACGGACGCATCAGCGCCTGGCCTGTTGAACGAGATGGCCGAGCTCCGGGAGCAGCAGCCGTTCCATCGCGAGACGGACAGCAGCTTCCGAGCCTGGCAAAGACACGATGATTCGTCCGCGCGCGAGACCCGCCGTTGCTCGACTGAGCATCGCGGCCGGTCCAACCTGCTCGAAGCTCAGCATGCGGAAGAGCTCGCCGAACCCATCCAGCCGCTTCTCGAGAAGGGATTCAACCGCTTCGAATGTGCGGTCGCGCGTGGTGATGCCGGTACCGCCTGTCGTGATGATCACATCCGGTCCAGCCTTCGGATCCGCGTCGCATTGACGCAGGATGGCTTCCCTGACGAGCCTTGGTTCGTCCGGGACGATCTGGCGGGCGAGGACCTGATGGCCGGCGTCAGACAACAGTGTGACAATCGCGAGGCCGCTCGAGTCCGTGGCGTCGGTGCGCGTGTCGCTGACCGTCAGGACGTAACACCGTACCGACGATGGCCCGGATGCCCTGTGTTCGGCGGCGGAATCAGGCACCGGAGGATTGTATCGGCGTTGACGAGGTAGGAGGGACCCGGATAGCATTGCCCGATTCTGACTGACGGAGCAGAAACACCGGTCCTCATCTCCGCGAGTGAAAGGGCAGTCACCCGATGGATTCCAACGACAACCGCAGGGAAGACGTCTACGAGGCGCCGCAGGTCGAACAGGTGCTTACCCCCGAAGAACTCGTCCGGGAGGTTCAGTACGCTGGCGCTGAATCGGAAGTGCCCGCCGACGGCCTCGGTGGATAGCAGCGCGAGTCAGGAGTTCTTTATGGATTCAGACAAGGATCTGCCTCGGGACAAGCCCTACGAGGCCCCGCGCGTCGAAGAGACATTGACGCCGGAAGAGCTCGCCCGCGAAGTGCAGTATGCGGGGAACATCAACTCTCTCGAAGCCGACAACGACGGTTAAGTTCCCTTGAGCGGCATCGCGATATGGATCGGCCGGAACGGCCGGCCGGTCAGTCGCGAAGACGTCGACCGCATGACCCGTGCGGCCGCTCATCGAGCGGCCGCCGCCGTTCGCCAGGCGGCCACGTCTTCAGCTGTCGCCGTCCACCTCGATGGCGGCGAAGAATCCGGGCCCGGCGCCTCCTCTCCCTCCTCCGATCAATCCCTTCTCATCGTCGCAGATGCGCGGATCGACAATCGGCAGGAGCTCGCCGAACTGCTTGGCGCCCGGGAGATCGCTTCGCGCGGTGACGACACGGCACTGCTCCTCGAGGCCTACCGGCAGTGGGGCGAGGCGTTCGCCGACAGGTTGACGGGCGACTTCGCCGTCGCTCTCTGGGATGGACGCTCGCAGCGTCTTCTTCTGGCGAGAGACCTCTTCGCGCTGCGACCGCTCGTGTATCGCGTGGAGCCGTCGCGTATTCTGGCCGCCAGCGAGGTGAAGCAGATCCTTGCGGCCGGCGACGTGCCCGCACGCTTTTTCGAACCTCAGATTCTCGCGACGCTTGCTCGTAATGCCGGCCTGCCGGAGTGGACCTTCCACGAGGGCATTCAGCGCGTCCCTCCCGGCCATACCGTCGTCATCGACGGCAACGGGACCAGGACGCATGCGCATCGGCCTCTTGAGCCGGAGACGATTCCGCGGGACCGGAACGAGCTGATCGAACGTCTGTGTGCCGGGCTTGGCGCATCGGTTCGCGCCCGCGTGGCAGCGGCCCGCGTGCCCGGGCTTCTTCTGAGCGGTGGTCTGGATTCGGTGTCGATTGCCGGCATGGCCGGCCGGCTGCGGGAGTCTGGCCAGCTCGATCGGGGTCTCGTCACGTACGGCTTCGCGTTCGAGGAGCTCGAGGAGTGCGACGAGCTTGCCGTCAGCTCCCCGATCGCGGAGCGCTACGGGTTCAGGAACGTTCCGGTGCCTGCCGACACTGCCTGGCCGCTGGCAGAGTATCCGGCGCATGGCCCCGACCTCGATGCGCCCGATCGCCTGCGCAGCCATGTCGTCATGGGGCGAACGGTCGCGGTGGCGCAGCGCGATTCTGTGACCTGCCTGATGTCCGGCTATCGCGGCGACGCCCTTCAGGGCAGTCAGGTCGTGGACTATCTCGGTCGTCTTTCAGACGATGGCGTCGCGGCCGTGTGGAGCGACCTCGCGGAGCACGGCCGGCGCGCGGGACAAACGAGAGCGGCGCTTTTCAGGAGCCACGTGCTGCGGCGTCTGCCGGCCGCCATCTGGCCGCGCGGCCGGGCGCAGGGCCTCCGGGCGCTGGCGCGCGTGTCTCGACCGGGCGCAAGCTTCCCATCGTGGCTTCGACCGGACGCGATCCGCCGTTACGACCTTCCGGGCATCGTGCTGCGGTCCGCACGGAAGTCGACGCTGAAGGGCGAGGCGCGGCGCCGCCGTCACGACGAGATTCTCAAGCCCGGAGATGGACGAAGCGCCGAGGCGGTCGAGCGGCTGCTTGCGAGAGCGGGGATCAGATATGCGGATCCCTGGGCCGATCGCGATCTGGCGAGCCTGATGCTGAGCATCCCGCAGCACATGCTGACGCCAGCCGGAGAGCCGAAGCGACTCCTGCGGGATGCCATGGTGGGAATCCTTCCGGAGAGCAGCAGGGTCGCGTCGAGGAAGCGGTCGCCGCAGCCGCTGTACGTGCGCGGCCTGGCCGACAGGGCGCGCGCCATCGTCTTGCAGTTGATCGAGGGGTCACGCATTGCGCGTCTCGGCCTCGTGGACGAACGTATTCTTCGCAGTGAGTACGAGCGCTTCGTCGCGAACCCAGCGCGAGTCAGCGAGGTGTCGTGGCGTGCGCTGTGGCGCGTCGTCGAAGTCGAAGACTGGCTCCGCCGCTTTTACGCCTGATGGCTCCGGCCGGCTCAGGTTCGGGCCGTCCGTATGCTAGACTCAGGGTTTCGTTCGCCTCCCGTTAGCGCCCTTAGCTCAGTTGGATAGAGCGTCTGGCTACGAACCAGGAGGTCGCAGGTTCGAGTCCTGCAGGGCGCACCATTCACACGGATTCCTCGTCGGTATGGGCTCGATCGGCTAGCTCGAGACGATGACTCTGAATCCGCCGTAGGTCATTCGCTTCATGGCGAAGGGCATGTCCGCCGGCTGACTCGTCTCCTTCATCATCTGCATGATCTTGGCGTTGACGCGATCACGGTGGGCCCGCGACTTGTAGAGGATGTACGAGAACACCACGGTCTCGCCCGGCTTGAGCTTCATCACGGTCGAGAAGGGCGTCGAGCCCCATTTCGCCTTGATATCATCAGCGACGCATTCTTTGTAGTCGAGGGCGCCGAGCTTCATCCACATCTTCTTCCCCTCGCGCGCCATCTTCACGTAGGACTTCATCTTCTTGCGCGGAACCGCGATCAGGAATCCGTCAACGTAGGCCATAGGACCTCCAGATTCAGATTACCGCGAGTGGACTACTCGCGAACAAGGTCGATCCTACGCCGCCTCACGAAGAGCCAGCGTCGAAAATCATCGCTCATCCTGACGGAGCGGAGTGATCGGCTCGACGTGGCAGTCGAGGGTCAGGCTGACGCCTGGGCCGCGGGCGATCCGAACCGAAGTCTCTGCCGTTCGAGATTAGGGCCAACGCGCCGCTTGAACGGTAGCGCGCCGCGGCGATTCAGAGCGACGCGAGTGGCTTGACGGCAATGATCTCCGCGGCGCCAGGCACCGTCCGCAGCCGGATCGATTTCTGGGGCACGAGCCCTGCGTCGCGTTGCCAGCCCTGCATCTCGTCGATCGACCACGTGCCAGACTGGCTGGTGAGCGCGAAGTAGAGGTCGAGTAGCGCGCCGATCTGCCCTGCGTCGTTCGGCGACGCGGGACGAATCATCTCGAGGCCCACGAACGCACCATTCGGCCGCAGGGCACGCGCGATGCGTCGCACGAGCTCGCGATTGGTCGGCTCGTCGAAGTGATGGAGCAGCTGAGACACATAGATGAAATCCCACGCGTCGGTGCCAAGGTCGTCTGCCAGCGCGTCCCCGGCGCGGTGCGTCACGCGGTCGCCCATGCCTTCTTTGGCGAGAATCGGCGCTGCATGCGTCACCGCTGCCGGCAGATCGAGGATCACCGCGCGCAAGCCGGCATGCTTGCGGCACATCGCCACCGAAATGAACCCGTGCGAGCCGCCGATGTCGAGCATGGTCGCGGCGCCTTTCGGCATCGGCGTGCGCCGGACTATCTCTGGCGCCGCCAGGCCGGACAGCGCCCGCATCGCGCGCTGATACAGTTCCCACTGGTCCTCGGAGATTGATCGATGTATGTCGAGCGGCTCTCCGGTACGAACGTAATCCTCGAACTTCTCGACGAGCGCCCACTCGACGAATTCAAACAGCACCTTGTCGCGCATCGAAGTCGGCGAGTCGCTCGTGAGCCATTTTCTCGCCACCGACGACAGCGCGTATTGTGCGTGGCTGAACGTCAGGTAGCCGGAGCCGACGAGCGCATTGAGCAGCTTTTCAGTCGACGCCGGGGCGGTGCCGCACCTGCCCGCGATCGCGGCGGCGTGGAGGGGACCAGAGGCCAGCGCGTCGAACACGCCGACCTTGGTACCGACCATGATCGCTCGCGCGCGCATGAAGCTGACGTGGGTATCCATCAGCGTGACGGGCGGGATGCCCAGGGCGAGCAGCAGACGTTCGATGTGACTGTCCGGCGAGATGGTCAGCTTCATCGTGAGTAGCTTACGCCCGGACCATCTTCTCGAACCTGATAGTGGATTAGGTCGAGCTGCACCTGTCCGGCCCACCGGCGTCGTGTCAGGAACCGCGCTGCGAATTCCCGGAAGGAGTTTTGGAGAAACGACGATATTTCCATCGTCCGGTTTTCGTGTGCTCTACGCCACGCGTAGGACGGTTCCCCGGACGGAAAAGGGGTTCGGGCCCAGGGCGCAATCCTCGTCGACTGTTGGTTCCCCTCGCCTGGGCCTTGGACCCCGCCTCGAGTGGAGTTGAGTGACACAGGACCGAACAGGTACGATTCGGCACTGTTTCTCAGTGACGAACTCTCCAGCGTCCCCCAGCCGGCAGCGCACATTCGGGATTGTTCCTGTTGTCGTCGTGGCGCTCGGCTCGGCGCTCGTCGGCGCAGTCCTGGGCGGCGCGTACGTCAGCCGCCAGCAGGGCGATGACGCCGGGGGGACTCGCAGCACGCCGCCTGCCGTCGCCACCAGCGCCGAGGCTCTCTACGCCGAGTTGCAGCCGGTCGCTCTGGCGAACTGCACGCTCGAGCGCTTCGGGGAGGCGGCCGACGGCGGCTATCTGCTGTGCGCCAATCTGCTCGGGCGGGTCTCTGCCGGGTACTCCTATGGCATCAGCGGATACGATGGCTGGGGCTGCGAGGTGTCGAGCCGTCTCGACATGCCGGTCCACCAGTACGACTGCTTCGACCTCAGCGTGCCGGCCTGCCCGACCGGCCGCACGATCTTCCACGGCGAGTGCGTGGCCGGCGTCCCGTCACGGGACGACGAGGGAAGGCGCTTCGACACCGTGTCGGGGCATGTCCTTGTCAACGGCGATGCCGACGGACAGCTGGTTCTCAAGATGGACGTCGAAGGCGCCGAGTGGGACAGCTTCTTCCGGATGAACGAGGCGACGCTGAATCTCATCGATCAGCTCGTGGTGGAGTTCCACGGCATCCACGAAGACCGATTCCTCGCCACGATCCGCCGTCTCAAGCAGTACTTCGAGATCGCTCATCTGCATTACAACAATCACACGTGCGACGTTGCCGCGGCGCCGCACCCCGCTCACGTCTACGAAGTGCTGTTCGTGTCAAAGCGCCTGGCGCGGCTCGCCCCGTCGGAGCCAGCGCCCGTCCGCCCTCACGCCCTCGACGCACCCAACGACCCTTTCTCCCCCGACTGCCAGAGCTGAGGGCCAGGTTGGGCGCTGCCTGAGCCGGCACGCTTGATCTTGAACCCAATCGAGCATGGGTAACGATTCGGTGTCTTCGAGCCCTCGCAGTTGGACTGACTGCATCCCGAACGCACACGACCATCGACGGGAGCGCGCCGAAGGCGAGTCTCCTTCGGCGCGCTCTCGTGTGATCTCAGAAGCACTCGCTCGACGCGGGGGCTACCACTCGATCTGGGTCGCCAGCCGCAACAGCCGACCCTGAATGGTCGTCGTCGGCTCGCCCAACCGCACGCCGAAGTTCTCGTTCTCGCCCAGCACCGCACTCGAGTTTAGGACGTTGAACACTGTCGCGTTGGCATGTACCCGCAACCCGGCGATGTCGAAGATCTTCTTCACGCCCACGTCCACCTGGTTGATCCGATCCAGGTGTTTGCTGCCCGGCGCGGCCAGGTTCACCTCGACCGCCTGCGTGCGCTGGCCGTCGGGGAACGCCGACGCCGGCACCGACCAGTTCACCGCGAGCCGGCTGCCGGGCCAGCTAATCAACGACATGTTGGCCTGGAACCCGCCCGGCAGGGGATAGTAGCCTGCCAGCTTGTATTCGGTGCGGAACGGGATGTCCAGCTCCCGCTGGTCACAGTGGAGAAGGAGGTTCGGGTCGTCTGTTTCGCAGGTGACCGAGACGGTGCGCTCGGTGGTCACGCCGCCGAACCACGTCGCGCCATTGGGCAACCTGCCGTTGAAGCTTGCCTCGAAGCCGTTGTACACGACCGAGTTCGTGTCCGAGTTCGTGTCGAGGATGTGGACCAGGCCGCGCTTGGCCGGGTTGAGGTTGTAGATAGTCACCGGCTCCCCGTTGAGGGGGCTCGGCGTCTCGAACGCCTGGTAGTCCGAGATGTCGAGCAGCAAGTTGTCGGTCCCCTCCAGATCGTGGAAGGACCGGCGATACCAGGCGCCGGTCACCGACAGCCCGGGCCGCAGCTCGTGCTGGATACTGGCGCTCACCTCGACGTTGTATTCCCGCTCGAGGTCGGGATCCTTGCTGCGCAGCGAGCCGACGCCGAAGTTCGCCTTGTTCGGTGGCCCGATCTCGTTGTCCTGCGCGATGTCGTCGCCGTCGGTCGGCCTGGAGATCCCCGAGCGGGTCGACGTGCCCGGGATCAGATCGGCGTCGAACCAGTCGCGGCGGTCCGTGTCGGAGACCATCGGGCTGTAGCGCGAGGCGATGCGCTGCACGGTGTTGCGCATGTACTTGTTCACGCTGCCCTTCAAGGCTGTCTTCGCGTCACCGAAGAGGTCGTAGACGACACTGAACCGCGGCGCCACGTCGAACCACTCCGGCAGGTCGGGCACGTGCGGCGCGATGCGCGCCGTCGGCACGAAGCGTCCGGCGGCCGCCCAGGTCTCTTCCAGCGACGAATTGAAGTACTCGAGCCGCACGCCGGGGTTGATGGTCAGCCGATCGATCGTCCAGTTGTCCTGCGCGTAGATCCCGAGGTCCGCGTTCAGCTTGCTCATCCAGTTGAACGGGGTGCTGGTGACGTCCACGTTCTCTGGC
>JBFWPD010000084.1:0-11441 GCA_050250175.1 Vicinamibacterales bacterium | reverse complement strand
AGCGGAAGAAGAACTGCGTCTTGTCCACGCCGTCAGCACCGTCGTAGATGCCGACGATGATGAACTCCCACGTCGAACCCCCGTCCTTCGGCTGCCAGATGGTCGCCTGAATCGGAATGCGATCGCCGACCGACCACCCGAAACGCTCGGCCAGATCACGGCCGACGATGGCGCCCTGCTGATCGGCGAGCCAGGCCTTCATCTGCTCCGGTGGCAGCTGGTACTCGGGATAGATCGCCATGAATGGTTCGGGCTCGACGACGATCTGCGCGAAGAAGTTCGAGGGGTCCTGGTAGATCCCGCCGAACCAGCTGTTGTGCGTCACCAGTTCGACGCCTGGCACCGCCGCGATCTGGCTGCGGTACGCGATCGGCAGCGGCATGATGAGGCTCACCTTGTGAATCAGGACGAGCCGATCGAGTCCGGCAACGTCCACGCCGAAGGTGAACGCCGTCCGGATCGTCATCAGGAGCCCGAAGAGCACGAACGCCACGAAGATCGACAGGACGGTGAACGTCGTCCTGAACCATCGTCGCCAGACGTTTCGCCAGACGAGATGGAGGTACTTCATGCGGCCGTCCCGACCATCAGGCCCTTGTCGAGATGGAGGGTCCGTGTGGCGCGCGCAGCGGCGTGCGGATCGTGCGTCACCATGACGATGGTCTTGCCGTGATCGCGGTTCAGCGTCGAGAGAAGCTCGAGGATTTCATCCCCAGCCTTGCGGTCGAGATCGCCTGTCGGCTCGTCGCAGAGCAGCAGCGTGGGATCGGTGACGATCGCGCGTGCGATCCCGACGCGCTGCTCCTGGCCGCCTGAGAGCTGGCGAGGGTAGTGCTTCATCCGCTCGCTCAACCCGACGACCTTCAGCGCTATGGCGACGCGCTTCAACCTCTCCGCCTTGGACAGCGACGTGAGGAGCAGCGGCAGCTCGACGTTCCGCTCGGCCGTGAGCACGGGCAGCAGGTTGTAGAGCTGAAACACGAAGCCGATGTGACGTGAGCGCCAGCGTGACAGTTGAGCGCTGCTCAAGCCATTCAAGCCCTGACCCGCCACCTCGATCGTGCCGCCCGTCGGGGTATCCAGCCCGCCAATCAGGTTGAGCAGCGTGGTCTTTCCGGAGCCGGAGGGACCCATCAGCGCGAGGAACTCACCGGGCTGAATCTCCAGGTTGACGCCCTGCAGCACGTCGATGCGCTCGCTGCCGCGCACGAAGTGCTTGTGAACGTCACGAACTCGAACGAGCGGCTCAGCAGACATGAATCGTCCTCAATTCACGATGACGGCCGCGCCGTCGGCCAGCTCCGGCGGCGGAGCCACGACGACACGCTCGCCTCCGTTCAATCCGGCGACTACCTCGACACGATCGCCGTCGGTCCCGCCGGTCGTCACGGCGCGGCGCTCGACGACGTCGTTGGTGCCGACGACAAAGACAACGGTGCGGTCGTCTTCCTCGCGAAGCACGGCACGTGGCACGAGGGCCACGGGACGGGCCGCAGGCGCGCCGTTCTCGTCCTCACGCAGGAACGTGACCTTGACACCCATGTCGGGCAGGATTCGCGGGTCGAGCTCGTTGAACGCGATGCGCACGAGGACCGTTGCCTTCTGGCGATCGGCCGTCGGCACCGTCGTGATCACGCGTGCGGGGATCTCCCAGTCGGGGTACGCATCGAGAATCGCGGTGACGCTCTGGCCGGCGACGACCCGGCCGATGTAGCTCTCGTTGACGTCGACTTCGACCTCGAGCGAGCTCATGTCGACGATCGTGCAGATGCCTGTGCGCGTGAAGCCCCCGCCCGCCGACATCGGAGAGATGATCTCGCCCGGCTGCGCGTTCTTCGAAATCGCCACACCCGAAAAGGGAGCGCGGATGACCGTGTCGTCGAGGTTGGTCTGCGACAGCAGGACCTGCTGCTCGGCCACGCTGACCTGCTCGCGGGCCGCAGCAAGGCGCGCATCGATGGAATCCACTTCCGCTCTCGCTCGATCGACTTCGGCCTGCGTCACGAGCTTGTCGGCGAAGAGCTGCGTGGAGCGCTCGAGCGTCAGCTTCGCCTCGGCAAGACGGACGTCGTTCTCACGCAGCGCCTGACGGCTGGCGTTCGCCTGGGCCCGTGCCAGGGACAGCGCTGCGCGAATCGTGCTGTCGTCGAGACGGGCGAGCACCTGGCCTTCCTTGACCGCCATGCCTTCCTCGACGTTCACCTCGATGACCTTGCCGGTGATCTTCGACGAGACGGTCGCACGACGTCTTGCCGTGACGTAACCGGAGGCGTTCAGCACGGCGGCCTGGACACCGGCGCCGCGCTCGGTCACCGTCGCGACCTCGACCTCTATGGGCCTCTCCCGGCTGAACCAGTACCAGCCGCCGGCCCCAATCGCCACGATCAGGACGGCAAGGATGGCCCAGCCGGTCCATCGGCTGCCTGCGGGCCGCTCCGGCTCGCGCGCGATGCGCAAGGCTGCGAGATCGTCTTTGAGTTCGCTCATGTCAGTGTCCCGGCGACCGTCCAGCTGCAAGGGGCATCGCCCAGTATCTCAGACGAATCAGTGCCGGAACCAGTTCACTGCTTAGACGGCGGGCAGGGACCGGATTCATCGGCAGGTCATCTCATACGCGCCGGTGCTCAGCTCCGAAGGCTTCTTCCACAGATTGTTCGAGGAACCCGACATATGTCAGATTCCTGTAGCGTTCGCCGTGGTCCATGCCGTACCCGACGACGAAGCGATCCGGAATCGTGAATCCAACGTAGTCCAGAGGAACGTTCAGACGGCGCCGCGACGGCTTGCTCAACAGCGCGGCCGTGCGAAGGGAGCGGGGACTCCTGGCCTGCAGGATATCGTGCAGGTAGGACAGCGTCAGGCCGGTATCGATGATGTCCTCGACCAGGAGGACGTCGCGTCCGTCGAGTGCGATCTCCAGGTCTTTCAGCACGCGCACCTCGCCTGACGTCGTCGTTCCGGATGCGTAGCTGGACACAGCCAGGAAATCGATCGACACAGGGATGGACAAGTGGCGCATCAAATCTGCGAGAAAGACGAAGGCTCCCTTGAGCACGGCAACGAGATGGACGCCCTCTGGGAAGTCAGGTGCGATCTCGGACGCGAGCTCGACGACCCTCGCATGAATCGCCGCCGCGTCGATCAGGACGGAAGGTTGGGATGACTCTGCCATCGCCAGCGAGCATAGCAGCGATCATCGACCACACGCTGCTGCGCCCGGAGGCGGCAGGTGCAGAGATCGATCGCCTGTGCGCCGAAGCCATCGAGCATCGGTTCGCGGCCGTCTGCGTCAACCCGTTCTGGGTTGCCCGGGCCTCGCGAGTCCTTGGAGGGACTATCCCTGTCGCCAGCGTCGTGGGCTTTCCGCTCGGCGCCACGGTCGCCGACGTCAAGCTCGCGGAAACGGAGCGTGTCCTCGCCGACGGCGCGACGGAAGTCGATGTCGTCATCAACATCGGCGCCCTGAAGTAGGGGGATATGGTCACCGTCGCCCGCGAAATCGACGCTGTCGTGGCGGCGTGCCGCGCACAGAGCGCCAGGGTCAAGGTCATCCTCGAGACGGCCCTGTTGACCGGGCCCGAGAAGGAAGCCGCGTGCCTCGCGGCGGTGCAGGCGGGCGCCGCGTTCGTCAAGACGTCGACCGGATTCGGTCCCGGCGGCGCGACGGTCGCCGACGTCGCCCTCCTGCGGCGTCTGGCCGGGCCCCACGTCGGGGTGAAGGCGTCGGGCGGCATCCGCGACTTGAGCGCGCTGCAGCGCCTCGTCGCTGCCGGCGCCACCCGCATTGGCACGAGCGCCGGCGTGGCGATCGTCGGGGAAGCGGCACGCGTCATTCCGCCCAGCTGACGACCTCCGATACAACTCCAGCGGTCGAGAAGAGTCGTCCTTGCCTTCCGTTCTGCCTGTCTCTAACATATGTGGCTATGACATCTATCAACGCGCGTATGCTCGACCGCGAGCTGAAAAAGGGGTCGGCGGAGCTGATCATCCTGTCGATCGTCGAGCCTCGCGCGCGTCACGGATATGAGATCAGCAAGCTGATCGAGACGCAATCGGCTGGGCAGTTGAAGTTCCATGTCGCGTCACTCTATCCGCTCCTGTACCGGCTGGAAGAGCGCGGGTGGCTCCAGGGGAGATGGGTGGAGAAGCCTGGCGAGCGGCGCCGCCGCTTTTACAGCCTGACTTCCGAGGGCCGCCGCGTCCTCGCGCGCCAGCGCGAGACGTGGAAAGCCTTTGTGCGGGCAATGGGCCTCGTCACGGGGGTCGACCATGCCTGACTGGACCGGGCATCTGCGTCCGAGGCTCAGTCTTCTGCGACTGAGCCCGGAGCGCGAGGCGGAGATCGTCGAAGAGCTATCGCAGCACCTCGACCAGCGCTACGAGGAGCTTCGGAACGACGGCGCCGGCGACGACGACGCGCGGCGCCTCGCGACCGAGGAACTGCTCGATCCAGACACGCTGGCCAACCAGATGCGGTTGCTTCGCCAGGCGTATCGTCCGCCACCCATCACACCAGGAACGTCCACTCTGTCTCCGCTGGGCGATCTCTGGCAGGACGTGCGCTACACGGTGCGCACGCTGCGGAAGCAACCCGGCTTTGCTGCCGCAGCGATCTTCATGCTCGCGCTGGGTATCGGCGCGACCACGGCAATTTTTAGCATCGTAAACAGCGTGCTGATCAATCCATTGCCTTTTCCCCGGTCCGACGCGCTCGTCAGTATCGTCCATACGGTCGACGGCAGGGACGAGGCCTACTTCGGCGACGCGATCTACAGGCTGTATACGGAGCAGAATCGCACGTTCGATGCATTCGGCGTCTGGAACCCATACGCGGGAGCGGCAACAGTCACCGGCCAGAGCGGCCCTGAAGAGGTGCGCGTGCTGGCCGTGAGCCACGGACTCCTGGCGGCCCTCGGTGTGCCGCCGGAGATCGGGCGTACGTTTTCGGCCGTTGACGATACGCCCGGAGCGTCGGACACGGTGATTCTCACCCATGGCTACTGGCATCGGACGTTCGGCGGAGATCCTGACGTCGTGAAGCGAGTCCTTACCATCGACTCACGTCCTCACCAGATCATCGGAGTGATGCCCGCGGAGTTCGGCTTCGGCGGCGCAGTGGTCAATACCACGCTGAGGATGTCGTCTTCCGACATCATCCTGCCGCTGCGGATCGACCGAGCAGCACCCGTACCCGTCTGGCGGCACCTCGGGGTAGCCAGGCTGAAGCCCGGCGTCACAGTAGCGCAGGCCAACGCCGATGTCGGTCGTATGGTCGCGATCTGGTCGGCGCCTTCCGAGCGGGCGAGTTGGCCTCCGGCGTTCCGTCACACGCGATACGGGGCCTCGCTTCGTCTTTTGAAGCAGGATGTCGTCGGAAACGTAGGCAGGATGCTGTGGATCCTGATGGGAACGATCGGCATTGTGCTGCTGATGGCGTGTGCCAACGTCGCTACCCTGCTGCTGGTGCGCGCGGATGCACGCCGGCAGGACTTCGCGATTCGCATCGCTCTGGGCGCGCGATGGACTCGAGTGGCGCGCGCGCTTCTCGTCGAGAGCCTGACACTTGCGTGTTTGGGCGGCGTACTCGGAGCGGGGCTCGCCTACGGCGGGCTGCGCATGCTCGTGGCAATCGGACCCTCGGACCTGCCTCGCCTTTCCGAGATTTCGATCGACACGATGGCCCTCGGCTTTGCCGCGCTGGTTTCATTGTTGTCGGGACTACTGTTCGGGGGCATCCCGATCCTCAGGCATGCGAAACCACAACTCGCGACGGCGATCGGGGGCGGCGGCCGGGGCGCCAGCCTGACGCGCGAGCGCCAGCGTTCGCAGCACGCGCTGGTCGTCCTACAGATCGCACTGGCGCTGGTGCTTCTGATGAGCTCGGGCTTGATGATTCGGAGTTTTCAGGCGTTGCGTCGCGTCGACCCTGGCTTTACACGGCCTGAGCGCATTCAGACGTTGAGCGTTTCAATCCCAGTGAGCGAGGTCGCCGAACCGGAGCGCGTGACGCGCATGCAGCACGAGATCGTGGACCGGATCGCGGCGATTCCGGGCGTCGCGTCAGTGGCGTTCACATCCCGGTTGCCGATGGACACGAGCGGGCGGACCAGCTCCCTATTGATCGCCGAAGGCAAGGCTGATGATAGCGGCGGCCCGATGAGCCGGCAGATCAGGTTCATCTCGCCAGGCACGTTCCCGACGCTGGGAACGCCACTGATCGTGGGAGGCGACTTCACGTGGGTCGATGTCTTTGAAAAACGGGACGTCGCGATTCTCTCGGAGAATCTGGCGCGTGAGATGTGGGGATCTCCGGCAGCCGCACTGGGGAAGCGGATTGGTGAGGGGAACGGCATCTGGCGCGACGTGGTCGGCGTGACAGGCGACATCTACGACGAAGGCGTTCATCGACCTCCCACGCAGATGCTGTTCTTGCCGGCACGATTGCATACGGAGACCCTCGGGCTTCCGAGCGTCTTGTGGCGCCGGGTCACCTTCGTGATTCGCAGCGAGCTCACAGGCACGGAGAGTCTGCTCAGTCAGGTACGCGAAGCGGTGTGGTCGGTGAACGCCAATCTGCCGTTGGCGCAGGTGCGCACGCTAGGCGACGTGTACAACCAATCGATGGCCCGGACGTCCTTCACGCTTGTAATGTTGGCCATCGCCGGCGCGATGGCGCTGCTGCTGGGCATCACGGGAATCTACGGCGTGATCTCGTACGCCGTGTCGCAGCGGCGGCGCGAAATCGGCATTCGGCTCGCCCTCGGCGCCCAGGTCCCCGACATCCTGGGACTGTTCATGAAGCGCGGCCTCATCTTGTCGGGCATCGGCCTGGCGCTCGGTCTGGGCGGCGCCGCAGGCTCCACCCGGTTGATGCGGTCGTTGCTCTTCGGCGTCAGCCCGCTCGACCCCATCACGTTTGGTGCGATGCCCGTCGTACTGGCGGCGGCCGCGCTGCTGGCGAGCTGGCTGCCGGCGCACCGGGCCATCGCGATCGATCCAATGGAGACGCTGAAAGCCGACTGAACGAGGGACGACCGGCCAGAGACTGGCAGACCGATTGCGCGGTGCGCCAGACGATGGTAGCGTCGTCGTCGGTACGTTTTTCGCCCGTCGTCATTGACATGTCGACGTCGCTCGCCGCTCGTGTCGCCGTTCTCGAGACCCAAGTGCGCAGCCTGCTGCAGTTACCCGATCGCGTCTCGGCGCTCGAGGCCCACGTGGCATCGCTCGATTCGCAGTTTCTGCAGTTTCGCGCCGAGGTCAAGGCGGAATTCCTGGCCACACGGAACGAGATCAAGGCTCTGGGTCAGGAGTTGCGCGAGGAGTTGCGCAAGGAGATTCATGACGGTGACGAGTCCTTGCGCCAGGAGATGCAGCTGTTACGCGGCGAGATCGAGGAGACACGCCGTTTCATGCTGGTCCTGCACGAGGAAGTGATCGGGCGGATCAAGGTCCTTGGTGAACAATGGCGCGGGTAGGGTGCTGATGCTGATGGAGCGGGCTACGGGGATCGAACCCGTCTAACTGGCTTGGGAAGCCAGGGCATTACCACTATGCTAAGCCCGCGATAACTATTGAAGAGTGAAGAGTGAAGATTTCAGATTGAAGATTGGATACGGACTCCTGCTCTGCTCCCAATCTTAAATCTTCACTCTTCAATCTTAAATCTCTATTTACCGGATCAGCCCCAGGACTTCGTCGCGCTTCGCGGCCATCATGTCTGGGGTCGTCGCCTCGAGATTCAACCGCAGCAGGGGTTCCGTATTCGAGGGCCGCACGTTGAAGTGCCAGTCGGCATACTCGACCGACAATCCGTCCAGCCGGTACTGCTTGCCATCTGAATAGCGTCCCGCGATGCGCTCGAGCGTCGCCGGCACCTGCAACATGCTCGCAAGCCGCGTGTTGATCTCGCCGGAGATGAAGTATTTCGACCGCAGCGGCTCGAGCAGGTCCCGAAGGCTCTTCCCCTTCTTCGACATCAGCTCGAGGATCAGCAGGGCAGGGATGAATCCGTTGTCCGCATAGAAGTTGTCGCGGAAGTAGTAGTGCCCGGTGACCTCGCCCCCGAAGATCGCGTTCGTCTCGCGCATCCGGCCCTTGAAGAACGCATGGCCCACGCGGTTCATGAACGAGGTCCCGCCGTTCTGGGCGACGACGTCGCGCACGGCATAGCTCGCGCGCAGGTCGTAGATGATCGTCGAGCCCGGGTACTTCAGCAGGAAGGCCTCGGCGAGGAGCGCCGTGATGAAGTCGCCGGAGATGAACTCGCCCGCGCCATCGATGAAGAAGCACCGGTCCGCATCGCCGTCCCAGGCGATGCCGATGTCCGCGCCTTCCGCCACCACACGTTCCACGATGTCGCGCCGGTTCTCTTCGATGAGCGGGTTGGCTTCGTGATTCGGAAAGCGCCCGTCGATCTCGAAGCAGAGGCGCGTCGTCCGGCAGGGGAGGCGGTCGAACAGTCTGGGACCGATCAGGCCGCCCATTCCGCTTCCTGCATCGAGGACCACGTTGAACGGCCGGATGATGGACGGGTCCACGAATTTGAGGACATGGTCCACATACGGGTCCACGACGTTCCTGGAGGTCACCGTGCCGCGTGACGGGCCCGGCGCAGGCACGCGACCGGCCGCGATCATGTCGCGGATGTCCGCGATGCCTTCGTCCCCGCTGAGCGGCAGGGCCTCGCGCTTGACCATCTTCATCCCGTTGTACTGCTTGGGGTTGTGCGAGGCCGTGATCTGGACGCCCCCATCCAGTCCGTCGCTCGCCACGGCGTAGTAGATGACGTCGGTCGGAATCATGCCGTAGTCGACGACGTCGGCGCCTCGAGAGGTCGCGCCATCGATGAACGCCTCGGCAAGCGAAGGTGAGGACAATCGCATGTCACGTCCGACGCCGATTCGAGACGCGCGAAGATAGGCGACAAACGCCGCGCCGATCGCGCGAGCGCCCTCTTCGTGGATCTCGGTCGGATAGATGCCGCGAACGTCGTACGCTTTGTAGATCCCGGGATCGAGCTGAACCATGGTGGGCTACAGACGGCTGAAATCTGTGACAACGGACTTGTCGCCGAGGACCACGCCGTTCTCGACGAGAGCGCTCCTTCCGAGATGGCACTGCCGGCCCAGGATGGAACGGCGCACGATGGCCTCCTGCCCGATCCGGCAGTTGGCCCAGACGATCGACTGTTCGACGATCGCGTGCTCTTCAATCTGGCACTGCTTGCCGATGACGCTGTGGGCGCCGATGCGGGCACCCGTCCGAACGACCGCGCCTTCGTCGATGAAGCACGGCGCCTCGATGGTGACGCCTTCATCGATGCGCGCCTTCGGCGACACCATCGCCTCGGGCCCGTTGCCGAACGGTGCGGCGCGGAAACGTCCGTCCATGACGTCGCGATGCACCTGGAGATACTTCTCGGGCGTGCCGATGTCGATCCAGTAGCCCCGATGCACGTACGCCACGAAGGTCTCGGCCCGCTCGATCAGCGACGGGAAGAAGCTCCGCTCGATCGACCAGGGCGTGTCCTTTGGAATGCGATCGAACGTGTCAGGCTCGAGGATGTAGATGCCCGCGTTGATCGTGTCGCACGTGATCTCGTCTGGATTGGGCTTCTCGAGAAACCGCGTGACGTTCCCGTGCGTGTCCGTCTCGACGAGCCCGTACGCCGACGGGTTCTCGACCGGCGTCAGGACGATCGTCGCCCTGGCCTTGCGATCGCGGTGGAGCGCCAGGACCGCCTTCAGATCGACCTCCGTCAGGACGTCGCCGTTGAACACGATGACCGACTCGCGAAGCGATTCGCCCGCGTAGCGGACCGCGCCGGCCGTCCCGAGCGGCTGGGGCTCGACGACATACCGGATCGACAGTCCTGTGTCACCGCCGTCACCGAACATTTCCTCGATCCGCCTCGGCTGATAGTTCAGGCTGAGGACGACCTCGTCGACGTCCGGCACCTGCTTCAACTGATCGAGCTGATACTGCAGAAAGGGCCGATCGAAGATCGGAACGATCGGCTTGGGCGTGTGGATGGTGAGGGGCCGGAGCCGCGTGCCGCGTCCCCCAGCCAGCAGGATCGCCTTCATGCGTAACCACCGATGTTATCATGTGCCTCTCCGGCGCCATGAACCTTCCTAACTCGCTGTCGCTGATACGGATATTCCTCGTGCCGCTGCTCGTCGTGGTCCTGCTGACCAACTTCGAGGGACGGCTGATCCTGGGCGTACGGAAAGAGCTGGTGGGTGCGGCGATCTTTGCGTTCGCCTCGCTCACCGACTGGCTCGATGGCTATCTTGCGCGGCGGCGGCAGCAGGTCACGAGCATCGGGCAGGTACTGGACCCGCTGGCCGACAAGCTGCTGATCTCGGCAGCACTGATCTCCCTGGTCCAGATGAACCTTGCCCCGGCATGGATGGTGGCGGTCATCATCGGCCGCGAGTTCGCCGTCACCGGACTCCGCAGCCTGGCCTACTCACGCGGGATCGCGATGCCTGCCTCGCAGCTCGGCAAGATCAAGATGGTTGCGCAGGTCGTGGCGATCCTCGCCCTGATCCTCGGCGACGATCATTTGCCCGGGCTCTTCACGCTGGGATACGCGGCGCTGTGGGTCGTGCTCGCGACTGCGCTCGTCTCGGCGGCCGACTACTTCCGAGGATTCAGCAGGCCCGCCGATGCCCGCATCACGCACATCGAAGACGCGCGGGAGCGCCGGCACACGCGGAGAGTCAGCTGAGCCAGCAGGGAAGGGTCAGAGCGGGTTCTCGGTGGCCGACGCCGCGAGCTCGACCTTGAGCTCGTCGATGCGCTCCTGCGCGTCCTGCAGGTATTCGCTCTGCTGGAATTCCCCCACCAGCTTCTCGAAGAACGCGAGCGCTTCGACCGGGCGATTCACCCGCCTCAAGGTCTCGGCCAGGTAGTAATAGACCGAATCGCGATTCGAGTAGCTCGGATCCTGCTTGAGGAGCGCACTGAAGCGATCGATTGCGCCGGGATACCAGCGGATCCGGTAGTAGTGCAGTCCCACTTCGTACTCGGAGGTGCTCAACCGATCCTGAGCCTGCCGCAGGCGCGTGCGTGCTTCCGGCATCAGCGTGCTGTTCGGATAGCGCGCCATGAAGTTCTCGTACTCGCGTATCGCGTTGCGCGTTTCAGTCTGGTCGCGCTGAGGACTCCGCATCTGTTCGAAATAGGCCGTCGCGAGCCGGAACTGTGCGTAGTCGGACTGCTCGTGCGTGGGGTAGAACGCCAGGAACTCCTGAAACTCGTTGATGGCGAGCACGAGCGCTTCGGCCGTGCCCTCGCCAACGTAGGAGTCGCCGATCCCGAGCTTGGCGGATGGGCGGTAGGGGCTCTGCGTATACGTGTCGGTCACCTGACGGAAGAACTCGCGTGCCGTCAGCCAGCGCTCGTCCGCCAGCGCTTCGTTGCCCCAGATCGGA
>JBFWPD010000083.1:0-11645 GCA_050250175.1 Vicinamibacterales bacterium | reverse complement strand
CAACATCCCTGCCGTGCGGATGATGGAGGCCGTCGGACCGCAGACGGTGTCCGGATACGCGCAGCGTTTCGGCTTCTCGCAGGAATTTCCGCCGTTCCTGGCCATCGCCCTCGGCGCCGGTGATGCCACGCTCCTCGAGGCGACGAGCGCGTACAGCGTCTTCCCGAATCAGGGCGTGCGCATGGAGCCTCTGGACGTCCTCGCCGTGCACGATCGGGCGGGCAACCTGCTCGAGGAACAGCGGAGCGAGGCCATCGACGTCATCCGCGCCGACACGGCCTATGTCATGACGGAACTGCTGCAAGGCGTCGTTCAGCGGGGGACGGCCGCCGCGGCGGCCCGAATCGAATGGCCGCTCGCCGGCAAGACCGGCACAGTGGACGAGAACAGCGACGCCTGGTTCATCGGATTCGATCCCGACATCACGGTGGGCGTCTGGATAGGGCTCGACGAGAAGAAGCCGCTCGGCCCCAACGAGACCGGCGCGGTTGCCGCGCTGCCGATCTGGATCGACTTCATGCGCGCCTACATCGCGTCGAAGGGCGAGCAGACCGAGCCTCCGGATTTCGAGGCGCCCGGCAACATCGTCTTCCTGCCCATCGACCCCGCAACGGGGAATCCCGTAACGGCCGGGACGCCGGGCGCCATCACCGAAGCCTTCGTCGCGGGCACGCAGCCAGGCGGACTGTCGCGCGAGTTCTAGCCGCTTCAGACCCGCGGAAGACGCGGGTCTGCTTCTTCCGGCTGCGGCTCCGCCAGATCAAGACGCTCCAGCCACCGGTAGAGTGACCTGCGGCTGATCCCAAGCAGCCGCGCGGCCTCGCTCTTGTTCCCGTTGGCCCGCTTCAGCACGCGGTCGATCTGCTGGCGCTGCGCCGTCGACAGAAGGTCGGTGTTGCCGTGGCGGCCATGCATCACTGGAACGTCGCCGACGACGTTGGATGGCACGTCCCTCGCCTGCGACACCGTCATCGCCGCCATGATCTCGCGTTCGGTGAGCATGCGGGAGTCTGTCAATAGACATGCGCGCTCGATGACATTGCGGAGCTCGCGCACGTTGCCGTCCCACGGCGCCTGCTGGAGGACACGCTCGGCGGCAGTGCTCACGCCCGTGACCTCGCGATTCAGTCGCGCGGCGCATTCGCGGACGAAGGCGGCCGTCAGCAGCGAGATGTCTTCGCGCCGCTCGCGCAGCGGCGCCAGCCGGATCTCCATGATGCTCATCCGGTAGAACAGGTCGATTCGAAACCGTCCGCCCGCAACTTCCGCGCGAAGATCGCGATTGGTGGCGGCGATGACCCTGGCATCGACCTTCTTGGCCTGGAGCGAGCCCACGCGCTGCACCTCGCCGTACTCGACCGCGCGAAGGAGCTTGGGCTGCAGACTGAGCGGCAGCTCGCCCACTTCGTCGAGGAAGATCGTCCCGCCGTCGGCGTGCTCGAAGACGCCGATCTTGTTGTCGGTGGCGCCTGTGAACGCGCCTCGCTGATGTCCGAACAGCTCGCTCTCGAACAGCGTCTCGACGACGGCCGAGCAGTTGACGGTCAGGAAGCGCTTGTCGGCGCGCGGCCCGACCTTGTGGAGCGCACGCGCGACCAGTTCCTTGCCGGTGCCGGTCTCGCCTGTGATGAGCACCGTCCGCACGTGAGGCGCCAGGCGCCGGATGGAGTCGAAGAGCTCCTGCATCGGTGCGCTGCGTCCAATCATTCCGTGGAATTCGAATCGCCTCGCGACGTCGGCGTCGATCTGCAGCAGCGTCTCCCGGCGCTCGATGCTCTTCTGCACCGTCGTGAGAATCGAGCGCAGCCGCTCGAGATCGAGCGGTTTGGTCAGGTAGTCGAGTGCGCCCATCCTGACCGCCTCGACAGCGGAGTCGACATCGGCATGGGCGGTCATGAGGACGACCGCGCAGAGCGGGTCGATCTCACGAATCGCCTTCAGCATGGCGACGCCGTCGATCTCGGGCATGCGCAGATCCAGCAGCACGAGATTCGGACGCACTTCAGACACGAGCCCGAGGGCGCCCTTTCCGCCGGTATGACAGACGACGTTGAACCGGAGATTGCTGGCGAACCGCTCGATGAGCGCCAGCATCCCTGGCTCGTCGTCGATCACGAGGATTGTTGGCTGTACTTCAGTCATCGTCGCCAGCCTCCTTCTGGCCGGCCTGCGCCGAGAGCAGCTCCATCGCCCGGAGCGCCGCGGTGTGAATCTCTTCGACGTCCCGCCGTTTCGGATCGTCGGATTCCATTTCGCCGAGCATCAACTCGCTGAAGCCCAGGATGATCCCAAGCTGATTCTTCATGTCGTGCCGCCAATGACTCGCGGTTCCGCTCTCGTTGCCCACTAGAACACCTCGGAAGAAGAGCCTGTCGGACGCTTGCCCTCGCCGGAGAGCAGGCCGTCGATCACGGCGAGCACCTGGCGAAGATCGAGCGGCTTGGTCAGATATGCCGATGCGCCCGACGCCATCGCCCGCCGCATCTGTCCGGGGGTCGCGTCCGCCGAGAGAACCACGACGGGAATGGACCGCAGCGCTGGATCGGACCAGAGCTGCTGCTGGACCTCTTGTCCGGACACGTCCGGCAGGTGGAGGTCGAGGAGGATCAGGTCTGGCTGCGCCTCGCGTGCCAGGGCCAGCCCCGCCTGCCCGTCCGACGCGTGAAGAAGCGAGATTGCGGGGCGCGACTGCAGCAGCTTCTGCATCAGGCGAAGGTTCGACATGTTGTCTTCGATGTAGAGCACCACAGCCGGCGTCGTCGTGCCCGGCGGGTCGAACGCCAGGACTTCGCTCGATTCACTCTGCGCGGTCGCCTCTTCGTTCGCGAGGGCCAGCTCGACCCAGAATGCGGAACCCCGATCGACCTCGCTCTCGACACCGATGGCCCCTCCCATGGCTTCGGTCAGGCCGCGGGCAAGCGTCAGTCCCAGACCGGTGCCCTCGACGCCGGTGCGCTCCGCTCCGAGGCGCTCGAACGGCCGAAACAGCAGCTGAAGCTTCTGTGGAGGTATGCCTGCTCCCGTGTCGGTGACGATGACCCGCAGTCTCCCGTCCGAGGGGTTCTTGTAACTCAGCGTCACTCGCCCGCCCGGCCGGTTGTACTTGACGGCGTTCGACAGGAGATTCAGCAGCACCTGGCTCAACCGCTGGCGATCCGCGAGGACCGACCGATCAGCGAGCAGGCTGCTCTCGACGACCAGCGTGATGCCGCGGCTGGCTGCCAGCGGGGCCACCAGGTCGGTCACGTAGCGCACGGTGTCGCTGACCCGGACAGGTTCCGGCGACAGCGACAGGCGCCCGGTCTCGATTCGTGCGATATCGAGGACCTCGTTCACGAGCTCGAGCAGGTGGCGCCCGCCGCGTGTGATCTGCTTCACGCACTCACGCTGCCCCTGCGTGAGTTGTTCGGCGTGAAGCAGCTGCGCGAAGCCGAGGACGGCGTTGAGCGGCGTGCGCAGGTCGTGACTCATGCGCGACAGGAAGTCGCTCTTCGCGCGATTCGCGCGCTCGGCTTCGAGACGCGACAGCTTGATCTCGTCTTCCGCGTGCTTCCGATCGGTGATGTCGTCGGCGATGGCGCACAGGGCGTACGGACGGCCGTCGAGCCCGAGCAGCGGAAACCGGCTCGTCGAGTGCAGGCGTACCAGACCGTTGTGTACGGACGGCTCCTCGCTCTTCAGCACCGACTGAGCCGCCAGAGCCTGAGCGTCGCTCGCCTCATAGATCTCCGCCAGCCGCGGCGCGAAGAGCTCGTGATCACGCCGGCCAATCGCGTCGCGCCGCTCGATACGATAGGTCGTCTCGAACCGTCTGTTCACGAACAGATACGCGCCATCGAGGTCTTTGACGGTCACGATCGAGGGACTGTGATCGAGGATCGCCTGGAGGCGCGCTTCCGACCCGCGCAGCGCGCGTTCACGGTCGGCCAGCGTCTGATTTGCTGCCGCAAGTTCCGCTGTCCGAGCGTTCACGCGGCGTTCGAGCTCGGCGTTCAGCCGGCGGACCTCGGACTCTGCCGCCGTCCGTCCGGCACGGGACTTGGCCTCGCCGAGCGCCCTGACGATCGCGGCGGCCAGGCGAGAAAGGCGGTGCTTGAGCACGTAGTCCGTGGCGCCCGCCTTGAGCCGGTCGACAGCCACCTCTTCGCCAAGCGTTCCAGACACGAACAGGAACGGCACGTGAGGGACACGCGCCCTTGCGAGCTCCAGTGCCGCGCTGCCATCGAAGGACGGGAGATGGTCGTCGGCCAGAATGACGTCGAACGGTTGTTCGAGCGCCGCCTCGAACTGCTGCCGGCTGTCGACCACCAGAATCTCGCAGTCCAGTCCATCCGCTCTCAGACGCGCGGCCACGAGCTCGGCGTCGTTCGGTTCGTCCTCGAGATGAAGCAGCCGAAGCCTGAACTGAGCTTCAGACACGCGCGTACTCATGCCAGGGTTGTCGCTGCTCGCTGTTCAATGCGAGCAGCTGCGTCAAGGTGATCCGACCCGGTGCGCGTCTGCCGCGCGACAGGCGATGCGAAGTGGGCAGGTCCGCCCACCAGCCGTGCACTAGCGGACTCCGGGAATGCCCGCTCGTTCGAGCGCCGCCGCAAACTTTCCCGAACGTGCCGTGAGGATCAGGGCGTCCACCAGGTCGGGGTCGCGCCAGCCTCGGCGCACTTCGCTCAGCAGTTCGACGAACGCCTGCTCGGCCGGGACCGCGACCTTGTATGGACGTGCCGTCGTGAGCGCATCGAAGACATCGACCGCTCCCATGATCTGGGCGAGAAGAGGAATATCCTTTCCCTGCAGTCGGTCCGGATAGCCACTGCCGTCGAGCCGTTCATGATGGTGGCGAACGATGGGTCTCACCTTCCGGAGGGACCGTAGTTCGCCGCAGAGCCGATCGCCCACGATCGGGTGCTGCTTCATGATCTCGAACTCCTCCGGCGTCAGCGCAGAGGGCTTGAGCAGAATCGCGTCCGGGATGCCGACCTTTCCTATGTCGTGGAGATAGCCGCCCTTCTCGAGCGCGCTCAGCTCGTCCTGCGTCACGCCAATCTCGAGGCCGAGCGCGACGGCATACGCGGCGAGCCGCTGGCAGTGTCCGTCGGTGGTCCGGTCCCGGGCTTCGATGGTCAGTGCCAGACTGAGAATCGCTGACTCGGCCGAATCGAGTTCGTCCGTGTAGCGCTTGATCCGCAGCAGCGAACGGACACGCGCCGACAGTTCGGCGGGATTGACCGGCTTGAGAATGAAGTCGTCGGCTCCCACCTCCAGGCCTCTGATGCGATCGCGGGTTTCCTGGAGCGACGTGACGAGCACCACGGGGATCAGACGCGTCGACGCGTCCTGCTTCAGCCGCCGGCACGTCTCGAACCCGTCGAGAACCGGCATCATCACGTCCATCAGGACGAGATCCGGCTGGCACTTCGCAACGGTCGCCAGCGCCTCCTCTCCGTTCGGCGCAGAGAGCACGCGGTAGCCATCGCGAGTGAGCAATCGCGAGAAGAGATGCGTATTCGATTCGATGTCGTCGACCACGAGGATCGTCGCGTTCGAGGTGGAGGATTCCCGATCCCACGTGGGCGTGGGCGCACCGTTGGATCCGTGCCGATATGGGAGTCGAAGCGCCATGCGTGCCTGCTCTCAGTGTCGGCTGAAGCGCGCCAGATCTGTGTCAGACGTCTTCCTAATTCTGTGTCGTACTGACACGGTGTCCGAAAAAAGACGCCTCGCGTGTCAGCCTGACTCCTACACGAGGCCGCTATCGTGTGGACAATCGGACAATCGACGTAGTACCAAAGGGCGCCGTCCCGATAATTAACAGCGCATGCACCGGTTAACCCGACAAAGCACTGGCCACCCCCGCCCGGTCGAAGGACCCTTCGGCCGGGTGCCGGCAACGCTGACCGAAGACCCCCGGCTCGCTGATTCGCTGCCCCTCATGATCTGGAGATGCGATCCGGAGGGACGATGCACGCATGTGAACAAGGGATGGCGGGACTTCACGGGTCGCGCTCTTGGCGAGGAGGTTGGCTGGGGATGGCTGGACGGTCTGCACCAGGACGACCGCGGCCGCTGCGTCGAGCGTTTCGCCAAGGCGCGGCGGGACAAGAGCGCGGTCATCCTCGAATTCCGCTTGCGGCGCGCCGACGGCGAGCTCCGTTGGGTCTTCGGGCACGGCTCTCCGGTGCTGGACAAGTCCGGCGAAGTCACCAGCTACATCGGGTCGGCTGCTGACGTCACAGGGCGGCATCAGGAACTGCTCGCGTTCGCGAATTCGGAGCTCAGCTTCCGCCGCCTGATCGAGAACGCCGAGGACATGGTGTACCGCCTCCGGCTGTATCCGCGCCTGAGCGTCGACTACATCGGCGGTGCAGTCGATGCGATCACGGGCAGGTCGCACGCAGACTTCTACGCCACCCCGGAGCTCGTACACACTGCCGTGCATCCGGAAGACGCTCATCTCGTCGCCGGAGGCGCCCAGTCAGTCGACGATCTGGTCCGCGTGGCCACGATTCGCTGGATCCATCCGGACGGTCGCGTGGTCTCGGCCGAACACCGACGCGTGCCGGTCCTCGATGAAGAGGGACGGCTCGTCGCGATCGAAGGCATTGCCCGCGACGTCACCGAGCAGCTGCAGGCGCAGCACCAGCTGCGGCGGTCACGCGAACAGATGCGGCGCCTGGCCGCTCGAGTGGAGTCGGCCCGGGAGGACGAACGGACCGCCCTGGCTCGAGAACTGCATGACGAGCTCGGCCAGAGCCTCACGGCGATCAAGATGGAGCTCGTGCGCGCGAACGCGATGTTTCAGAAGCATCGGATGCACCCGAAGACGGTCGATCGCCTGCAGTCGCTCGTCGGCCTCACGGAGATCGCGATTGCGACGGTCAAACGAATCTCGACGGACCTCCGCCCGCCCACGCTCGATCATCTGGGGCTGGCAGAGGCGATCCGCTGGGAGAGCGTGACCTTCCGCGCGCGGACCGGACTGAGGTGCCGCGTGAAGGCCATTGGCGAGGGCACCGGCCTCACGCCGAACCAGCAGACGATCGTCTTCCGGATCTTTCAGGAAGCGCTGACCAACGTCGTGCGGCATGCGCGCGCGAGCGCGGTGCAGGTCTCGTTGACCGAGCGGCGCGGCTCGTTCGAGCTGCAGGTTCGCGACAACGGCCGCGGCATCACATCCGCGCAGAGCGCCGACCCGAAAGCCATCGGACTGCTGGGCATGCGCGAGCGGGCAGAGCTCATCGGCGGCACGTTCGAAATCACAGGGCGCCGGGGTAAGGGCACAGTCGTATCGGTGCGCCTTCCGATTCCCAACGCTCCTTCATCAACCCCTGTCCTGCGGAGGCGGCCCCCCCGACGACACTCATGATTCGCATATTGCTGGTAGACGACCATCCCGTCGTACGACAGGGCATCAGAACGATTCTGACCGAGCGCATGAGAGGCGCAGTGGTCGGTGAAGCAAGCGACGCACCGAGCGCACTACATCACGTGCGGACGAGCCAATGGGACGTCGTCGTGGCGGATATCTCCCTGCCAGGAACGAGCGGCCTCGATCTCATCAAGCAGCTGCGGCAGTTGTACCCGGCGCTGCCCACCCTGGTCTTGAGCATGCACCCCGCGGCGCAGTTCGCGCGTCGAGCCCTGAGTGCGGGCGCCGTGGGCTACCTCACGAAGGACAGTCCGCCGGAGGAGTTCATCGCGGCCATCGAGGATGCCAGGCGCGGACGGCGATACGTCGGCGCAGACCTCGGCGACGGTCTGGCACGATGGCCGCCGAGACCGGTCCGGACGCCACACGAAGCCTTGTCCGACCGCGAGTATCAGGTGCTCCGAATGCTGGGATCGGGGCACACGGTGTCCGAGATCGCGCGCGATCTTGGACTGAGCGTGAAGACCGTCAGCACCTACAGGTCACGTGTCCTCGAGAAGCTGGGGATGCGAACCAACGCGGAGCTGATGCGGTACGCGATCGAGAACAGCCTGCTCGACTCTTAAGCAGGCTTCGGGCTTCGGGCTACAGGCTTCAGGCGCGTCTGGGCTTTGCTACTCGTACCGAAGCGCGACCAGCGGGTCAACCTTCGTCGCGCGCCGAGTGGGTACGTACAAGGCCAGGAGGGACGCAGTTGCCAAGAGGGCGCCAACGCTGAGATACGTCAGTGGATCGGTCGGGGGGATCTCAAATAGCAAGCTATCCAGATACCGCGTGATCAGGGCGGCCCCAAACAGACCGCTTGCGAGGCCGACGCCGATCATGGCCGTACCTCGCTCAAAGAGGAGCCGTCGAATCTGACCGGGCGTCGCTCCAAGTGCGACACGTAGCCCGATCTCCGGCGTTCGCTGACGAACCGTGTACGCCATGACACCGAACACGCCGATTGCGGCAAGGATGAGCCCCACTGCCGCGAAGGCTCCGATGAGCAGCGCACGAAATCGAGGCTGCGCCACGTTTTGGGCAGTCAACGCATCGAGCGTCGTAAATCTCAAGGGAACGCCAGGAGCCAGTTCTCGCGCCCTACGCCTCACTGTCTCCGCGAGCGACATCGGATCGCCGGTCGTTCGAATCACGAGACTGAGCGTCGCTCCGTTGTAGGGGTGTTGCAGGTACGGCATATAGCACTCCGGGCGGGGCTCGTCGGCGGGCCCGGACTGCCGCGTGTCCCCAACGACACCGACAATCGTCATTGGCTCGTATGAGTCGAACGAGCAGACGATCCTGTGGCCGATCACATCCTGGCCAGGAAGGGCACGGCTGGCGAGCGTCTCATTCACGATCGCCGTCATCGGAGCATCGTGCACATCACGAGAGTCGAAGTCGCGGCCGCGGACAAGTGGAATACCGAGCGCTGCAAACGTCCCGGGCGCCACGATCGAGTTGATATTGCTCGGTCCTGTTCTTCGTTCGCTGGGCTCTGGAACGTGATCGATCCAATAGGCGCCGGTAGAATCCACACGTCCTGGCGCCGCCATCGTGGCTCCGGCGGCGGTCACGCCGGGCAGGCTGGACATCGTCGCCAGCAGGTCGCGAAAGAACAGTGTGGCACCCTGGCGCGGGTCCGATGATGCCACTGTCGCGTCGACGACCAAGACACGATCTGGCCGAAAACCGAGTGCGACACTTTGCAGTGCCACGAAGCTCCGGATGAGCAAACCGCCGGCGATCAGGAGTACGACGGCCATGGCGAGTTGAGTGACCACAAGCACTTCCCGCAGACGACGCGTGCCCGACTCGCCGACTGCCCGTGCGCCACTGAGCCGCAGGCCATTCTCGAGCCGGACTTGCGATATCTGAAACGCGGGTACCAGGGCGAGGAGTACGCTCGAGATGACGGACACCAACATCGTGAAAATGAGCACCCGTTGATCGATCGCCACCTCATCAAGTCGCGGAACGCTGCCAGGAATGAGAGCCACAAGCGACTGCTTCCCCGCAAATGCAACCGCCAACCCCAGTGCCCCACCCATCAGCCCGAGTAATAGTCCTTCCACGAGCATCTGGCGCACGATGCGCCCGCGGCTGGCGCCAAGTGCCATGCGCAAATGGATCTCCTGCACGCGTGCTGTCGCTCGCGCGAGAAGGAGCGTTGCCAGGTTGCTGCACGCGATGAGCAGGACAAGGAGCACCGCGGCCAAGAGCACGTACAACATGACGCGGACATTTCCGACCATCTGATCCATCAATCGCGTCACGACGACGCGTCTTCCGGTATTAGTGTCCGGGTACTGCCGTTCGAGCCTTGCGGCGATGGTCGTCATCTCCGACCTCGCCTGGTCCAGACTCACGCCACGCTTCACACGCCCAACGGCGCGAAAGTTCTGACCCGAACGGTTCAGTGCGCTGGCTGCAGCTGGCCGCGGCAGAGGAACCCAGATCTCCGTGCCTTCCGGAAAGGTGAAGTCAGACGCCACGACACCTACGATGAGAAGTGATTGATTCGCCACTCGGATTGAGCGATCGATAGCCTGGGCACCTTCACCAAAGTGATTCCTTGCGAAGGCGTTGCTGACAATCGCGATGCTCGGCGGTCCGGGTGCTATGTCCTGGCCATCGAACAATCGGCCGGCAACCGGCCGGACGCCGAATACGCGAAAAAAGTCGCCTGACACCCGGGCCGCGCGGGCGTACTCGGCCTGATCTCCTGTGACAACCGCCACTGCTCGAGCCGCAAAGTAGGCCATGGCATCGAACGATTCGGCCTCACTGTCCCAGTCGTAGAAGTCCGCGTTGGTGATCTGCCCACTGATGGCTCCCGTTTCAGGCGCCTGCAATGGAGCGGTGCCAACGTCGGCCGTGGCGAGCGTGACGACGCGATCGGGATCCGGGTAAGGGAGAGGATTCAGGAGGACCGCGTTGACAACGCCGAAGACCGCCGTGTTCCCGCCGATCCCAAGGGCGAGCGTCAGGATGGCGACGGCCGCGAACCCGGGCGATCGGCTCAATGTCCGAGCCGCGTAGCGGACGTCCCGCCAGAGAGCCTCTACGCTAGGAAGACCGCGCTGGTCGTGATAGGCCTCTCTCACCTGCGTCAGGCCGCCCATATCGCGGCGCGCAGCAGCATAGGCGTCTTCACGTGTCAAGCCACGCGATTCGTACTCGCTGACGAGCGCATCCAAGTGATGCGCCAATTCCGTCTCGAGCTCGCTGTCGAGTTTCTTCCTCCACACCAAACCAGCGAGCCGACGCCACATCACAGATCCGCCTCTGGCTTTGCCAGGAATTTGGTCATCACTGCAACCGTCTGCTCCCAGCTTTCCGTCTCTTCCGCGATCTGCTTGCGGCCCTTGGATGTCAGCTCGTAGAACTTTGCCTTCCGGTTGTTCTCGGAGACGCCCCATCGCGATTTGATCCACCGGCGCTGTTCCAGCCGCAGAAGCGCTGGGTAGAGCGTCCCCTGATTCAGATTGAGGAGGCCATCCGACACCTGGAGAATCCGCTTGGCCAAGCCGAAGCCGTGCTGCGGCCCCATCGATTCCAGGGTGCGCAGCACCATCAGATCGAGAGTGCCCTGAAGTACTTCTTTTGACATTCTACATGAGTAACCCCATTCATGTTGAATGTCAATAGGAGAAGGCACGCATCGGCGTCTGCGATGCCTGCCTGTCGCCGGTAGCCGGAAGCCTGTAGCCCGGAGCCCGATTTACTCTCTCTGAGAACGCGGTTCGGATCGAGGCGTGATACTCGCCATGCGGGCCTGCCGAAGAACCAAGAGCAGCGTCTGCAAGGCGACTCACTTGCCCTGACGCAAGTAGATATTGCCGTTGAGCGTCCGGAACTCGAAGTCAGGGCCGCCGCCGTTGACTGTGCCCTCGACAGCGCGCGCCAACTCCAGTCTGTAGCGCCCGCCGGCCTGTCGCGAGTCTCTTACGACAGGCTTCGAAGCGATGGCTTGAAGATCAAAGTCCGTATAGACGTCTCCGCGCGTGCTTCGAAGATGCAAGCTTGCCTTCGCTGACGACGGCAGGCTGACGTCGATGTTGCCGTTGAACGAGGTAAAGGCCATTGCCTTCCCTTCGGAGACACGAGTGACTGTCGCGACGACGTCGCCGTTGCTCGAATGAGCGACGACGGATCCCGATACGTTCGTCAACGTGATGGATCCGTTCATGTTGTTCACTTCGAGATCGCCGTCCACGCCCTCGATACTCACTGG